>CACJBM010000010.1 GCA_902591645.1 uncultured Verrucomicrobiota bacterium
ACTCAGTATCCACATGGTGAAAAACTAATACTTCACCCTTAGCAATTTCTGCCCCAGCATCTAACTGCGCACCTCTAGAAGGTTTATAAAACTCTACTAAATCAACACCAAATTCATCACATAATGACCTAACAGGAACCCGGTCCTTTGACGCATCAGAAACCACAATCTGTGGCATTGGTTCTAGTGACACTAATGCGCCAAGACACTCCCTAAGAAATGACCCGTCATCACAACAAGGAACAATAAAACTGACATTAAATTTATCAGCCATTAAGGAACAAACACTGTTAATTGCTTATCACACGGAAAGAAATCTATAGGAGTAACACCAGCCAATTCGCCATCAACCTCGAAGGGAACCTCAATATCACTTTCCACCCTAATCCTAGACGCTTTAACATATTCAATACCCTTTGTTTTCTCAGCTCTTCCAAGAGTGATCCCTGAAACATAGCGTAATATATCCGTTGGACTTTGATCCTTAAAGACCATCACATCCAGTAGGCGGTCGTCATTTGAAGCCTCAGAAAACAATTTTAGCGCGGGGCCATAAAGCGCTCCATTTCCTATAAGAACAAATGCACCTTCTATTATTTTTCCTGATTCCGGAATGACCCTTATCGCTGGTGGGGCCTGATTCGCAACAGAAAATGCTGAAATTAAGTAGCTGAATCTACCAAACTTTTTTTTATTCTCCCAACTAGTCTCCTCAATAATTTTTGCATCATAACCAACGCCTGCTACTTGTACAAAAATAGATTCTCCCGCCTTAAAAACATCGACCTTTCTTTTCTTCCCCTTTTCAATTACTTGCCAACATTCTTTCAATTTATTTAAAGGCAACCCGAGTTCACGGGCAAAAAGATTCATAGTTCCAGTAGGGAAAATTCCAAGCTCAATCTCTGAAGATAAAATTGATTCAATTACCGCGTTAATAGTACCGTCTCCACCAGCCACTGCTATTTTCGGCCAACCTTCAGAAACTAATTCACTCGCAATTTCTTTTAAATGAGAATGATCTTTAGTTTCATAAAGTTCGATCCTGTCCGAAAAGCTTCTTAATTCCTCAGCGAACTGCTTTCCTTTTTCAGCATGAGCAGAAGGATTGAATATCAGTGGTATTTTTTCGCTCATGAAACCAATTAAATGAGTCCTAAAAAGATAAACCGTAAAGAAATTAAAGGTTCGATTTCACAAGTTCAAGCCACTCAGATTCTAGCTCATTAGGAGGGCTCGGTTTCCTCCCAGCCTTATTATACCAATAAGATGCATTCCCCAAATCACCTTCGATTACGTGCAAATGCGCGTGAATCCATGACCCCATACTAGTATGAATATCGCTAGCAAGATTATGCGCCTCCTCCCAATCTCCTTTCTTAGCATACCAAAGGGCACAAAGTTCCTGGGAATATTCTATTGGGGGCTCACCATCGTTCTTGACTGAATTTAAAATACTATCTACAGAATCAATTCCCATATAGCCATAATTTAGGATAGGATAAACCAATACAACTCATTTCTTTATTCTTCGATGTCGATTGATAATTAAGTCACACAAAAGAAAAAATTAATTCTTATTTTAATGACGAAATTCCTTGATAAATACCACACAAAGTGAATCCTCAAAACTAATCATTTGAGACCTAATAACACCAAAACCCCAAGAGAGAATAGCAATCATCTACCTGACGGCCTACTCTTTCCTTTTGAACTCGTCTCGGACTATCTCATTAAAGTGGATGAGTTCATTCGAGAACAGGCCAAGTCGTTCGATCCTGGAGTCGAAGGGTATGTCAGCTATGTTTGCGATATAAGCGGTAAAAGAATTAGGCCTGCCCTTGCAATATTGGCTGGAGGTTCGACTGGAGAAATTACAAATAAACATCTAGAAATTGGTTCTGTCGTCGAGCTTGTGCACTTAGCAACGCTAATCCATGACGACATAATGGATGATGCAAAAATTCGAAGAGAACTGCCCACGGTAAGTGCTAAGTGGGGATCTTCACTCAGTGTTCTTCTTGGTGACTGCCTCTTTGCTAGGGCTCTTGAATTAGCCACAAAATTTGAGGATCCCGATGTTTGCAGGTCAGTCGCTAATGCCGCTTCGGCCGTGTGCCAAGGAGAAATACTTCAAACTCAAAGAAGATTCGATCTAACTCTCACACGGGAAGAATATTTTCACATGATTGAATCAAAGACTGGAGCACTCTTTGCTGTGTCAACTGAATTGGGAGCAAGGTTATCGGGAGCAAGCAAAAAAATTCAAAAAGAATTGCATGATTTTGGCATGAAGGTTGGTACGGCATATCAAATATATGATGATTGTGTTGATCTAATTGGTAAGGAAGAAAACGCAGGAAAAACACTCGGCACAGATCTCACAAAAGGGAAACTTACCTTACCGGTATTAAATTTAATTGCCTCAGGCACTAAGACTCAGAAAGAAAAACTCAATGAACGGCTCCTATTAAAGGAACCCATTGATGTTAATACACTTGCAGGAATCGCAGACTATGACGGAGCAATTCAACGTGCAGTATTGACCGGAAAAGAGATACTCTCTGAAGCGAAAGAACATTTGGTAGATTTAGCAGATAGCTCATACCGAAAAGGTCTATTGCAAATAACAAATTATTTGGAAACGCTCTTTGATGATTGTAAATGCTGAGACATTCTGAATTATTTGATTCTATGTAATGATTCATTCGACAGCAATTATTAATTCCAAAGCCAGAGTCGAAGAGTCAGTTCAAATTGGAGCCTACGCAATCATTGAATCTGGTGCAATTATCGCAGAAGACTGTAAGATTGGTGAACATGCTCAAATTTGCGGATCAGTTGAAATCGGTAAGGGAACTAGCATTGGACGAGGTTCAATAATTGGGTCAGAACCTCAAGACACTTCCTTTGACCCTTCCAACAAAAGCGGTGTAAAAATAGGAGAAAAAAATAATATCCGTGAACTAACGACCATTCATCGCAGTGCTAAAAAAGGAGGTTGGACTCAATTGGGAAATGAAAACTTTCTGATGACTGGCAGTCATGTCGGTCATGATGTTAAGATGGGAGACAGGAACATCATTGCCAATAATTGCCTTCTGGGTGGGCATGTTATCGTTGGTACTGGAACCTTCTTAGGAGGGGGTGCTGCTTTCCATCAATTTGTCCATTTAGGAGACCTTTGCTTAGCTCAAGGCAATTCCACGATCACAAAGGATATTCCCCCTTACTGCACAGCCAGCCAAAAGAACCGCCTTGTAGGATTAAATACCATTGGATTGCGCCGTGCGGGAATGGATCCTACTACTCGATCACAAATTAAGAACCTCTACCGCGCTGCATTTTTCTCTCAGACTCCTTTCAGAGCGGCATTAAATAAAATAAATGCTGAAAAATTGGGTAAAGAAGCTTTAAAAATGCTAGAAGCTTTGAAAAATCCTAGCCGCAAAGGGACATGTTTTCCCAAGGTTCAATAATAAGCAAAAAAGAGCATCCACTTCGGTATCAGACCTTTTTGCGGTATTTTTTAAAAAAAAATCCAATAAAGGCATATATAAGCCTCAATTATTCTATTTATTTTACTAAACTATTAAATGCGTCTAAAATTATAAAAAAATTAAATATCTCCACTACTACTATATCCCTCAGTGCAAAAACACATAAATAATCGTATAACGCACTTATTTTTGGCTATTGCGACGCTTTTAATCTATTTTTCGCCTTCCTTATCCGCCCGCTCTAAAGCTTTAGATCTAAAATTAGGTGACAGTATAGACATTCATGGGACCGAAACCTCGTATAATCACGATACAGGAATAGCAACGGCCAAGGGAGATGCCCACATCAGTTGCGGAAACACTCAGCTCTATGCCGAACAGGCCGAATATCACGCATCTTCTGGGGACATTTATATAGAAGGCAACGTATCAATTTACCAAGGTGAACTTGTTCATAAAGGTGATGCTGCGATTTATAACATCAACACTGGTGAAATCAAAGCTGATGAATTAAGGAGCGGATTAGCACCGATGTTCTACAAGACAGGAAATCTTGAAAGTGAAATTCAAGAACTCAATAAAATTTCGATGCATTCCTCGATCATTACTACTCATGACAGTGCCAATCCCAACTATCAGATCAAAGCCAAGGAAGTTAAAATAGTTGGACTCAATGGACCAAAAGAAAAACGCCGGATCATATTTAATAATATGACCGTGTATGCGGGAAAGGTTCCAGTGTTCTGGCTTCCATATTTATCGCAGCCTCTGGATGCCGAACAAAGTTATCAATTCTTACCTGGATATAAAAATAGTTGGGGCGCTTTCCTTTTGAACAAGTATGGGATGATGATAGGAGACAAAGCTCTGGCAACATATCATTTAGATTTTAGGTCATCACGAGGAATCGCAGGAGGATTAGATCTTAAATCTCAAAAGCATAAAAATAACGAAAACTTTGGTCAATTTAAATCCTATTATGCAAATGATCAGGACACGACCCTCACCCATAACAACCGGACAAGGAATGACCGTATCGACCCAGAGAGATATCGAGTGAATTTACAGCACAGGATAGAATTCGACAATCAAGAAAATTCAAATTTTTATTTAGACATAGATATCAACAAAACAAGTGATCAGTATTTTTATGAAGATTTTTTTCCTGAGGAATTTCGTTTGGATCCGCAACCTGATAATATACTCAATTTGCAAAAAATATTTCCTAATGCGGTTGCTAGCCTGTGGTCTAGATTTCAAGCAAATGATTTCTACCAGACAGATACCAGACTCCCTGAACTAGCTCTAGACGCAGCCACAAGACCAATCGGGAAAACGGGTATTTTCTATAGCGGTGAAATAAGTGGTGGCATTTACGAGCAAAGATTAAGCACCAAAGAACGTGAAGAAATTCTCCAAGGTAACGGCACAAATCATAACCTTCTCAATGAACCAGAAAATTTATTTGAAAGTCTAAGATCTCGTAACAAACATGATTCAGAATTTACGCGGATTGATACTTATCATCAGCTATCTATGCCTCAGCAGCTGTTTGGATGGTTAAATGTAACACCCAGAACAGGAATCAGAGGAACCTCCTACTCAAGAATTAATGGTACTGATCAAAACGATACTCGCAAGGCCATTCATGCTGGACTCGACGCCTCTTTTAAATTGACTCGAGATTACAATGATTTAGGGCTTTCTCGGTTAGGTTTGACTAAGTTGCGACACACTGTGGAGCCATTCATGCATTACTCCTTCGTCACTGCAGATAAACTTAATTCTGATATAGGAAAAATTGACCGGCTCGTATCATCAACAAAATTAAGGCCCATTGACTTATCCGAATTCACTGCCACTGATGAGATCAATGATTGGAGTATTATCCGTTCAGGAATTTCTCAACAGTTCTTAACATACCGTGATGGTAAGGCCCATAACTGGATGACACTTAAAAGCTATATGGAGCATTACATTGATGATCCTGAATTTGACCGGGACTTTTCTAACCTTTACAATGAAATCAGCTTCACCCCGCTTCCTTGGTTCTCTATAAGCCATGAAATAGGCATTCCTTTATTTGCTGAAGATCCATTCGATTATACTGAATCGAATACCAGAGTCACTCTGATGCCAACTGATCAACTAGAATTCAGTATTGCTCACCGGTTTTTGCAGGATCATCCTATACTTGAGGATTCTGATCTTCTCGATTTTAGAACTTATTACCGCATTGGAGATCGTTGGGGATTGAGTGCGAGACAACGATACGAATTTGATGATGGAACTTTAGAATTCCAACAATACTCACTGCATTACGATCTAAATAGTTGGACAGCAGGCATCGGAGCCTTAGTTGCAGACCACCGTTCAAGTGAAGATGAATTTGGACTCGTCTTTACTTTAACACTGAAAGACTTCCCATCCCTCAGTGTCCCAGTCGGAATAACTCCATCACACTAAGATGTGAAGAATTTTTCTTCTTAGGCGATTAATTAAATTATCTCTAAAGTTATCAATTTCACTAACCAAAATCTCGGTAAGTCCTAAAACATGCCTAAACAACTTTCTCGGAAAATTTGCATAAAAATTCTATGTGAATGGGAAGAATCTAGTAAGTTTATAGACTCTATAATTGAAAGTGAATGTAACAATTCCGAACTGGATCCGCGCGACAGGGCATTTATCCAAAACATTACACTAGGAGTAATCAAAAATCTTACCGTTCTTGAAAATTGGTTATATAAATTACGAAAAGGGAAAATTGATTCGGATATAAGACGTATTATTTACCTGGGACTTTATCAAATACTACTGATGCGTGTTCCTGATCACGCTGCTGTCAATGAAACGGTTAACCTCGCAAGAACAAGAGCACGAGGCCTAGTGAATGCCATACTCAGGCGAGCGGTACGAGAACAAGACCAATTACTCGGAAATTTAGATTCAATGCTACCTGCAGATAAATATTCTATACCTGATCACATTTACCCACGCTGGGAAAAACAGTTTGGAGTTGAAGAAGCTGAACGCATTGCTTACCAATCCAACCAGGCCGCATCTATTACGGTCCGGTCAAACCCCCTTAGAGGTGGACTCACTGATAAAGATATTTCTGATACTGATGCATCTCCTGTTAAGGATTTTCCTGAATTCTATAAAGTCAAAAAGCTTCCCTTCGAAGCGCTCAATAATGGGCGTTGCTATGCACAGGACCCATCAACTTCAGTCGCCCCAAACTTACTAAATCCAAAATCATCACACCAGGTTCTTGATGTTTGTGCTGCTCCAGGAGGAAAAACTTCTATACTTTCTCTATGCATGGAAAACAAAGGAAATATCACTGCAACGGACATTGAAGGTCCTCGATCCAATAGATTAAAAGAAAACCTAAAAAGGCTAGGAGTAAAAAATGTCACTGTCCAAAGTGGAGACCTATTGAGTCAGGATAATTTTTTGTTCGATCAGAGCAATCAATATGATCGAATACTCATAGATGTTCCCTGTTCAAATACTGGAGTCTTTAGACGAAGGGCCGATGCAAAGTGGCGTCTGATGCCTGGATTCACAAAGGATTTAGCTCAACTTCAATTTCGTATGGTCGAATCCATAATCCCTTTATTAAAAGAGGGTGGCAAAATGGTATACAGCACATGCAGTATAGATGATGAGGAAAATGGACAGCTCGTGTCCAAAATAATAGAAAAATTTTCTTATCTAAAGAAAATCGATGAAGTTTTATTAATTCCTCAAGATGATCGGGACGGCGCATATGCTGCATTGCTTGGATAGCTTGTTTCTATAGAATATCGAGACTATCATTACCGTGTGTTCGGAAAATTAATTTCTCTACTGACAAGCCTTGCGCTTATAGCAACAATAATTACAGCAATAATTATCTGGGCTTTGAACCGTTCTACTATTTACGAGCGGAAACAAGATCCAGGAACTGCTAATGTGAAGCTACCCTGAAACACATAATGGAATTTAAATTAAAGAACAGATAAACTAAATATCCCAATTTCAAATAACACCTAATTACATGAAAAGAACATACCTACCTTCAATTTTGTTAATATTACTAACGATCAATATTGTTTCCTCTAAAGAAAATAATTCCTCTGTTAAATTAGACTATCAAACTGAAGGAAAAATATCAGTCACCATTAACAATGAACCATTCACTACTTACCATTACAGTAAAGATAGGGCAAAGCCTGTCCTCTATCCAATACTTGGTCCTGACGGCAAAAGAATGGTCAGGGATTGGCCCCTAAAAAAAGATTCCCCCAACGAAGCGCATGACCATCCACATCATGAATCTCTATGGTACACACATGGGGATGTGAATGGAATAAGCTTCTGGCATGTCGGTGAAAAAATGGGGAAGATCAGACATAAAGAATTTGTTAAGAAAGGAAAGGATGAAATAATTACTAGGAATGACTGGTACAGTCCTAAGGAGATTATTCAATGCTCGGATAAGACACGAATACGGTTCTTTGCTCTGCCTAACGGGGGGCGAGGTGTAGATTACGAAGTAACGATCATAGCATCTAACGGTGATGTTAAATTTGGCGACACCAAAGAAGGGTCAATGGGCATAAGAACACATCCTGCTCTCCGTTTAAAAGGTAAAGTCGCTACAGGTAAAGCAATAAATAATAATGGTGTTGCAGGAAGATCAGTTTGGGGAAAGCCAGCTAAGTGGCTTTATTATTGGGGTAAAGTTGAAGATAATGAAGTTGGTATAGGAATATTCGATCACCCATCCAATCCTAGACATCCTACTACCTGGCACGCTCGTGATTATGGACTAATCGCCGCAAACCCCTTCGGATACTCACATTTTCAAGGAAAGCCAAGAGGAACCGGAGATCTGGTTATCAAAGACGGTGAAAAAATAACGTTCCGCTATGCATTCGTTTTTCTAAGCGGTGATAACAAAAAATCAGGAGTTGGTGGTATCTATGATAAATGGGTTTTTTCTGATGCGAAGTTCTGATTAAACTGCGCATGAACTAAAATTCCATAACTCACAATCATATTCTTACTCTTATAGATCCTAATTGTGAAAGAACAAAAAAATACCCAAAGAAAATGATGATCATTGCTGGAATATTCAGCCTCCTTTTTCTATTGAATGCAAATTCTCAAAGCATTAAAGGAGACCAGAGTTCAATCAACAATCCAAATGATATTCTTAATAGCATAAGTCTTGTAGATGGAGATTTTCTTGAACGTTCTCTTATCCGGGAATTGTCTGAAACATTCAGAGTAATGGCAAATGTCACCGTAGCTGATTCCGTTGATTCTGGATTTTTAATTCGCGGAATTAATGCTGAAGGAATCGGCTTAGCTTCCGGCAATACTCTTTCAACAATCTATGTAGACGGTATCGCTCAATCCAGAGATGGATCAAGGCGAGGATCTTTGGGTACTTGGGATCTAAAAAATATTTCTGTTCTTCGCGGTCCACAAGGAACCTTGGGAGGAAAGAACTCTCTAGCCGGTCATATACAAATTGAAACAAACGATCCAACCTTTCACCATGAAAACTCCTCATTTTTTGGATTGGGTGATAACGGTTTCTACGAGAGCGCTTTCATGATATCAGGACCCATCAATGATCAGTTAGCAGTTCGTTTAAGTGCAGAGTCTCAACACAAAGATGGAGAATTTAATTACCCTATATTCGAAGGATTTCCTGCGCTCAAAGAAAGGCAAGAAGATCACTACTATCAAATTAGAGGAAAGTTACTCTATCAGCCTTCTGGCCCAAAAGGACCCAGCGCAATACTAAGTGCATCGCACTCCTACGATTCACCTCAGTATCAGGACGCGGACGGCCCTTCGGCCGGTGTAAAATGGAGTGATCGTGTGTGGGGACTCCAGACCCTTCCAGTATTTGTTCCGGCACTGTCCACCGAAGTGTCACAATTGAATCTTTCTGTAACAACTCCCATTAGTGATTATTGGAGCATTGAAAGTCTCACTGGTATCGTTAGAACAAACACTGATACTCCTTCCGTAAACTTTGCAACGCAGGGAGAAATCAAAGAAACTGATGCGTCTCAAGAATTTAAAGCCCATTACGAGAATGAATCACTGAAAGCAGATTTAGGTTTTTATTTTTTAGATGGAGACATAGATGAATCACTTAATCAGAACCTCCCCTTTAACGATTTTGAAAATAAGACATTTAAAGACAGCTCATTTAGAAATCTTGCTTTTTATGGAGAAACCAGTTTTCAAATCCTTCCAAGATTGTCTCTTTTTGGAGGGTTACGCTACGATCATGAGGAATTAGAGTTCTCAAATACATTTAAAGAGGTCAATGAACAGGGATTATTAAACAGTAAAAAAGTATCAGCCTCATCCTCAGATGACGCAATTTTACCAAAAGTAGGTATTGCTTATGAATTAGATGCGAATAACACCCTCGGGCTCAAGGCCCAGAAATCTTATCGTCCGGGATCCATTGCATATGATCGATTTAATGATCTGAAATATGAATACGAATCTGAGACGGCTTGGAATTATGAGCTGTCTTTAAATGGATTCACTAAAAATAAAAAAATAAAATATTCTGCAAACCTATTTTATCTCGATTGGCAGGATCAACAGGTCAGTATCGCTCAAATCCCTGGTGACATCAGCACGGCTCTAATTACCAATGCAGAAAAATCTCAGATATATGGCGGAGAATTAGAGATCCAAGCTGCTCCAACTAAAAGACTCTCTTTGTTCGCTTCTCTGGGTGTAGCGGTTACTGAATTTGAGGACTTTCAATTCACGCAGTTCCGTTCAATTTTAGACTTTTCTGGAGAAAAGTTTCCCCATTCACCAGATTACACAGCAGCTGTCGGAATAGATTATCAATTCGATAATGGTTTCTTCTTTGGCGCTGACATGAAATATACGAGCTCTGCAATATCACGTTCAGTTTTTGAAGGATTAGCAAAGGATGAACTCCCTGGATATACTGTAGCAAATTTACGTGCAGGATATAGAAAAGATAATTGGAGTATCACAGCATTTATCAGTAATGTTACAGACGAGGAATATTTCCTTTATAGATACGATACTCCAAAATTGCAGATAGGAACTTTAGGACTCGAAAGGTTCTGCGGATTGAGAGCCTCTTATAGGTTCTAGTTTATTTAAATACATAATTAGACAATCTCTTAACCATTCATAATCCAAGAATTCTTGGAAAACTGAATCCGCAGAAAGTCTCAGCGAAGTAATAATACTGACCCGATCACTCTTTAGTGACACGGAAAAAACCTTTTCTCCTAAGTGCTGAAAATTGGCGATTGATAATGCTACCATTTCCATCGATTCCAGATTCTATAGTTTCCCAATGATCCAAATCACTGGATGATTGAATTATATAGGCACTTCCAACCTTAGTTGGAAAACTTAAATTAAATTGATCAATGACTCCGGAAGGTAACAATTTGGCACTGACATCAATTCCAAATGGATGATGATGGTCTTCGTGTGCATGTGTATGAAGAGAAACCCCATTAAGAGTAAGGTGAGAAGGTGAAATAGACTCTAGGTTTCCTGGTATTGCAGAGAATCCAAATTTAACCGAACCGCCAACAGGGATTGACTGATTCCATCCAGCGTGGCGCACTGTGTAGTGATTACCCTCACGTTCAATTAATTCCGCATTCCAAAAAGATGAGATTTCCTGTTCAATTTCAAACTCCAGCTCCCAAGAATTAATCGGATGATCTCCGAGATTTGTAATTTCAGCCTCACCGGTAAATCCAGAATTCCAGTCATTTTGTATCAAGAAATCAACTTCAGCCCTAATGTCCTTATCGCCTGGTACGTCTATATCACCGATACCATTACCAGGATTGCCAATGCCTTTACCATCACCAAAATCAATGTCACTTGCGGAAAAAAAAGCTTCCCCGGCAGGATCAATTCTCTGCCAGATAACATAGAGGATATGTTTTCCAATGCGAGGCGGAAAATCAACCGTAAATCGATAGTAATGCCCATCACGAACTACACGATCAGTACCTGAAAGAGGTTCAAGATCGCCCCATTTCAAAGTCTGGTCAGGCGTCCAGTTCTCCCTAGTGATAAAGGCTAAAAAATAACTCGGATCGTGTGGAGTCCAAGCATCAAATATTACAGGGTAAGGACCCGGATTAACGGAAGTCGCAGGCCAATCATCTCGAACGAGGTCCAATCCAGAATATTTCTGGCGACCTGCTCCTGCGAGTTGATTGTCCGGAATAATGGCACGATAAGCTTCAATGCTCTCCGGGTCATATTCCGGAACGAGTCGACTCACTTCATGCCAGTCATAAAATGCCTGTGTTCCAGCAGTTTCAATAGCAGCTAGCGATGCAACATCTTTTGGGGACTCCGGGTTTTCCTGAAAGATACGATAAGAACGACTGACCGGATCACCAACTGATCCATGACTAAATACATTTGTTATAAGAAATGTATATATTGGAAAATAAAAAATGAATGAATGCCTCATTCATTGACCTTAGCACTTCTTAGCAAACAAGAATGGAAATTAATAAACTTTAATAACAATACCATCCACATCACTCACTCACTATAACTTTAATTAATTCGGCGTCCCCTTGATTTATTTTTAATTTAAAATGGAACTTGCCTTGATCATTTTTCATTAAATCCCCTTCCTCCCATTCTCTATCCTTTTTATTCATATGTTGGATAGATTTTATTTCATCAGCAAACTTTAAAATAACTTCATGATTAGAACCAATGTCACGATTTCCTAATACAATAAACTGTTCGCCTTTAGACCCCTCAAATATTCCCATAACAATATTATTTCCCTCAGGTCTTACCCAATAATCATCTGGGGCCTTTACTGTACTTGTTGGCAAAGGGTCCGTATGATAAACAGCCAATGATCTAGCATGAGTTAAACTCGAGCTGAATGACGCAATGGTATTATTTATACCTGATACCTCTTTCCCTATATCTGATAATGGGGGCGGCTCAGTTTCAACAACTTTATGAATATCAAACATGGTCCACCCTACCCACCACTTGAATGCCTTGATCCCATAAGCAAGGCTCATTGAGACAGTTTGCCTCATCTTAATAACATTATCTCCATGAACGTGAACGAACCTGAAAACAGGTATACCACCTGCTGCGATAGACATGCGCCTATAATATTCAAGAAAATGAAAGTGAAGATGGGCCTGTCTCTGCCAATGATAATCGTAATATTCAAGCATTCTCGGACGAACTGCATCGAGAAAAAATTCTATCCCTCCATACTGAGAATAGGTAGTGAACTCGGTAGGATGGTAAGCGTCTATGGATTCATATTTTTGTCGAACTGTGCCAAAGTAAGGGAAACTTGATGGTTTTCTGCGGTCACTCATATAATAGGAAATTAGCGTCTTCTCATCCTTCAAGGCATGAGCTGACCAAGGAGTGACTCCATGCAGTAACAAATATATGCCTGCTTGCTTAGATTTTTCAAAGTCGGCTAAACTGCCCTCTAACCCATTAAAATTCGCTCTTTTCATCGTAACAAAAAGATTATCTAAACCTACGCGAGGTCCTACCCAGCTAGGAGAAAGAAATGAAATCAATGCAGGCATTTTGAATGGACCGGGTAAAGCTTCTCTAATTTTTTTTTCATAAGGCCCCAGACCAAAGACCTCATTGGTCCTCTGCTTCGGGTATACTTCTAACCTCTTAATTTCTTGGTCGCGATATACGACTTCTACACCTAAGCCTGTTACCGTATCGATTCTGAAAGAAATGTCCTTATCTACTGGCCAGCCAGGGAAAATACAAACACGCTTCCCTGTCGTCTCAATAAGCAATGGGCGTAATGAATCAACTAAAGCATCAACTTCATCCTTTTCCGATGGCAATAGAGAAAAATCAGAGCCCCAGAATTGGGGAAACCCTAAGCTCTTATCATCAAATTCCAGTGATGGTTTAACTGCCTTAAGTGCATTTTTAATGGCCTTTCCGGACTGTTCTTTTGACCAATACAAAATCTCGCGCTCTGGAATCTCAATTTCTTTAATGACTTCAGGATTAAGAGAATGAGGCCCCCTTCCACTACATGCACTCAAATAACGCCTCAGCACAAGCGCTCTAGAAATTTCAGAACCATTCTCAAGGTCACTAAGAAAAACACTTCCTCTATTCCAAAATTTATTCCATGTCTCCATCTGAGCACTTACGGCGCCATTGACATCAACTTTAGAAACCGATCCAATTAACTTATCTAATTCTTCGTTTTCCTGTGCACGAACCAAATGGACCTGTAAATCAAAGGCCCCTTTTGAGTCAATGGTTTGAAGTTGATTGTCCTTAGTTTCCATTCCATCACAAAGAACAATGAGTGCATCTCTCCCATTAGTTTTAGCTATTTGTTTTTTATCCTCTAAAGATAAAACTTTTCCCTCATTATCATCAAAAATAACCTTTAAAGGAACCGGACTCTTGCTGCGAAATTGCAAATGCAAAATATCCCTCTTGGCATCCACAAAAAATGAATAAGAAGGATTTTCTTTCTGCTTAATATTTTTCACCACCACCTCACCATATTTGAAGCGTAGCATCTGACGAAAAGATTCCGGTGATACGTTAAGACCGGGATCAAATTGAAAACGCAAAGATCCTATTCTTTTAGCAGAATTATCCAATCTCGAATAACGAGCTAGTGAGACACGAACGTCCCCACCTTTCTCAGCCCAAACATTAGCAAGCAAAGATCCGTTACCGATAGGCATGGCATCTTCTTCTCCTCTAGAAGGCTTAGTCCATGTAAAATTTACTGCAGAAATTGGATCCGGCCCCTGACTAACAGAAGGTGGATTTGCTGGAGCCAATTGAATAAGTTCAGAATCACTTAGTTTTTGATCAACTAGAAGGACTTCGGTCGCTCCTGGATTAGGGCCGCCATGGGAATTTAAAAAACGTAAAGTAAGCTTCTTTACTTTTTGCCTATTAAAAACGACACGCTGTCCTCCATGCATTTTCTTAAAGGCCCCTTTTGCAACTGGAACATCATTATCATCAATGGTAATAACGTAATCCTTGAAACATTCATCCAACAACCAAGCAGTTCTCCCAAAATAAATAAGTTCCTGCAAAAAAACTGGATCATCCCATTCAAATACAAGATCTCCTTTGTCGTCAGCCGTCTCACCATTAACTGCCCATGACTTTGCACCTTTATCAGAAGGGAAAAATTCGAAGTGCTGACATAAAGCAGGAGCAATTCTACCATCAGCTACAGAAGAAGCCTTCAAACCCTGCTCTTTAAGTTCTGATGAAGCTGTAATTTTGGCCTGAGCTGCTAAATTTTTATATTTAATTACATCAGCCGTACAAATTCCATTCAAAAAATAGAAAGCGAATAAAACAAAAAAAACTTTCATAAAGAAATACTAAAGAGGAAAACAAAAAAATAAAAGTCTCCGTATTAACTTCAAAAAGTGACAGAACTCTATTATTCTAGAGCATATCTGAAAATGAATTCTAAAAACTTGCGAATGAAGAGGACTTTATAAAAGAACAAACAGAAACAAGATATATTTTAAGGTCTGTGAATATGATGCTTTCCCGATTAACAATTTTACTTATCGCTATAAGCTTTGGCCTAAGTAAAGCCGAAGAGATTCAGTTCAATAAAAATATTAAACCTATACTTTCAAACAACTGCTTCTCATGTCATGGGCCTGACGCTAAAGTTGTAAAGGGAGGCCTTCAGCTTCACCTAAGAAAAAAGGCAATCTCTGAGTTAAAAAAGTCAGGTGAACGGGCAATCATTCCTGGAAACCGAGATGAAAGTAGCCTTTGGCACAGAATCACCTCGACTGATCCTGATGAACAAATGCCACCTCCTGAATCAAATCATAAACTTAGCAGTGAAGAAATTAAAACAATAGGCCAATGGATTGATGAAGGCGCTGAATATCAAGGGCACTGGTCATTGCAACCAATCAATCCTAAAAAAGGAGCCGTTGATGATTTCATAAAATCTAAATTAAATGAAGCGGGATTAAGTCCTTCTGCGCCCGCTGACCCACAAACATTGATCAGGCGTCTGAATTTAGATCTCACCGGATTACCTCCTACTCAAAGTGAGATTAACAAATTCATAAGCGACAAAAGTATTAATGCTTACGAAAAAATAGTAGACCGACTACTTAGTTCAAAAGCTTTTGCTGAGAGGCTCGCTGTGAACTGGCTCGATGCCGCTAGGTATGCGGACACTAACGGGTATTCAATTGATGATCATAGGGACATGTGGGTGTGGAGAGACTGGGTCATTTCTTCTTTCCTTGAGAATAAACCTTTTGATCAATTTACCCTTGAACAGATTGCCGGTGACTTGATACCCAACAATTCAAATCAACAAAAAGTAGCAACTGGATTTCTCAGAAATGGTATGAACACTCATGAAGGGGGGACCATCGCTGAGGAGTATCGAGTCACCTATACAGCAGATAAAGTTGATACCGTATCAACAGTTTTTATGGGAATGACTATGAAATGTGCCCAATGCCATGATCATAAATATGATCCAATTTCCCAAGAAGAGTATTACAAGTTCTTTGCATTCTTTAACACATCCAGCGAACCAGGAAATGGAGCTGTAAATGCAAACACTGCGCCTCTGATCGAAGCTGAGTCGCCAATCTGTTCGATCGATCGAATCAAAAGAGACGCCGGCATGAGGATAAGCGAACTTCGAGGAAAACGCATCAATCCAGAACTAAATTTAGCCAAACAAAGAGATGCCTGGGAAAATAAAAAATTGGAATCCCTGAACAAACAACTTCCAGATTCCGAGAATAAAGACACTCAACTTAAAATTGATGATTCAGTTAAATGGATATGGTCTGACAAAGATAATAAATCTGCAAAAGCAGAATTTCAAAAGTCATTCACATTAAAGAACGATCCATTAAAAGCCTTAATTTGGTTCACTTGTGATAACCAATGTACAATAAAGATTAACGGCCAAATTGTTGGAACGAATAATGACTGGACAAAGCCTAAAAAAATAACTGTAAAGAATTTATTAAAAGGGCCTAACAAAATCCAAGTTCAGGCTGCAAATCAAGCAGGATCAGCGGCTGGGTTCATTTTAAGCATGCAAATCATTCTCTCATCTGGAGAGAAAATTAATCTAGTGTCAGACTCAAGCTGGAAGTCACGTGTAAATAAACTCGAAAATGAAAGTTGGACTAAAGCTGTGACCATTGCCAATTACGGTGAGCCTCCTTGGGGGAACATCTATCAGAAAAATACTCCGGACGGATTTGATCAGGATCTTTATTTAGCTTTGAACAAAAATCGATCTGCAAGAAGCAATGAGGATTGGAACAAGATTAATGACTCATTTTCTTCAGTCTCGGGTCCCTTCAAAATCTATATCAACCAATTAAACCTTGAAGAAAAAGCCATGCAAAAAACGGCCAACACAGGAAAATCAACGGTAATGGTTATGAATTATAAACCCAGGAAAACCCACATCCTTATTCGAGGCGCTTACAACCAACATGGCGACGAGGTCAATTCCGGCACTCCATCTGCAATACAACCAAGAGATGCCACATCAAACAATGAGGCAACGAGACTAGACCTGGCGAAATGGCTCATCAATCCTGATCACCCATTAACCTCAAGAGTCATTGTAAACCGTTATTGGCAAATGATCTTTGGTACGGGACTAGTCAAAACTTCAGAAGACTTTGGATCTCAAGGAGAATATCCATCACATCCGGAGCTACTAGACCGACTCGCAAAAGATTTTGTTAGTAGCGGCTGGAACCTCCGAAAAATGATTAAAAAAATAGTCATGTCGGACACCTACAAGCAAAAATCAAACCTAACGAAAGTCGCAAATGTAAAAGATCCGTACAATCGATTATTATCTCGGTCTCCCAGATTTCGAATAGATGCAGAATTCGTGAGAGACTCTGCTCTCTTTGCATCTGGACTACTCAATCGTGAAATCGGAGGACCAAGTGTTTACCCTTATCAACCCAATGACCTCTGGGCTGATGTGAGTCATTACGGTTATCCTTCTGGATTCACTTCACAAAAATACCTACCAGGTTCGGGTAGTGCAAACCATAGAAGGAGCATGTACACAGTTTGGAAAAGGACTTCACCTCCACCTTCAATGATTATATTTGACGCTCCGAACAGAGAAACATGCACTGTAAGAAGACTGCAAACTAATACCCCTCTACAAGCACTCGTTCTCCAAAATGACCCACAATATCTTGAAGCTGCAGTATCACTCGGCAAAATTATGTCGTTAAAACCAACCCCCAAAGAGGGCATAGAAGAAGGCTTTATCAAGGTCTTGGGACGGAAACCAAAGGAAAAAGAATTAACAATTTTGATGTCATCTTTAACTCATTACATATCAACTTATAAGACTCGTCAAAAAGAGGCCTTTTCTTTACTGAGGGCTGGCCAGTACATTGAAAAAAATTCAATAGCTGTCAAAAAAATTGCCGCTTGGACCTTAGTGGCAAGCACTCTATTTAACATGGATGAATTTGTAACTAGGCAATGAACATTTCAGATCATATTAATTCATCTTCTAATATAATTAATAGACGCTCTTTGCTTGGCCAGTCTGGCATTGCTCTCGGCTCGCTTGCTGCTGCATCAATGCTCAAAGGGGAAACATCCTCAACGGTCAATGAAGGGCTTTCAGAACTTCCTCACTTTAAAGCTAA
This sequence comes from uncultured Verrucomicrobiota bacterium, assembly GCA_902591645.1. The sequence goes on from CACJBM010000010.1 coordinate 18,254, forward strand.
AGCTAAACGAGTGATTTACATGTTCCAATCCGGAGGCCCATCGCACATCGATTTATTCAATCATTCAGAAAAGATTGATAAGCTTCACGGATCAGAATTACCGAAAAGCGTTAGAGGCGGCCAAAGACTCACAGGAATGACAGCAGGCTTAAAGCAACTCCTAGTTTGTGGACCAGTATCTCCAATGAAAAAAAGAGGCAATTCTGGAACATGGATGAGCGACTTGGTTCCTTACACTGGAAAAGTAGCAGATGAAATCACAGTAATAAATTCAATGCACACAGAAGCGATCAATCATGATCCCGGAATAACTCTACTCAATACAGGTTCACAAATACCAGGAAGACCTAGCCTTGGTTCATGGGCAAGTTATGGTCTAGGCAGCAGCAATTCTAATATGCCGTCATATATTGTTTTGATATCGCAGGGCAATGGAAAGAACCCAGGACAGCCAATTTTTTCCCGCCTGTGGGGCAGCGGATTCCTTCCAAGTCAGCACCAAGGCGTGCTGATGCGAAGTGGTAAGAATCCCCTGCTCTATCTGAATGATCCACCAGGCATTAATCGTTCAACCAGGAGAAGGATGCTAGATGACCTTGCGTCACTCAATAAAGAGACCTATCAGGAATTTGCGGATCCGGAAATAGAAACGAGAATCGCTCAATATGAAATGGCTTTTAGGATGCAAACTGCAGCACCTGAAATTGTCGACATTTCCAAAGAACCCGAAAGCACTTTCAAACTTTATGGAGAAGAAGCAAAAAAACCGGGAACTTATGCTTATAACTGCCTACTCGCGAGAAGGCTCGCCGAACGTGACGTTCGCTTCATTCAACTCTTTCATAGAGGCTGGGACCAACACGGCAGCCTAATCCCTCATCTTACCGCCCAATGTAAAGACACTGACCAACCCTCTGCCGCTTTGGTCACAGACCTAAAACAAAGAGGACTATTAAAAGACACGTTAATCATTTGGGGAGGTGAATTCGGTCGCACAGCATACAGCCAAGGTTCATTAAGAAATGGAAGAGACCATCATGGTCGTTGCTTCAGCATTTGGATGGCTGGAGGAGGAATCAAACAAGGACATGTCCATGGAAAAACTGATGACTATTGCTATAATATTGAAAAAGATCCTGTTCATACTCATGACATGAACGCCACTATCTTGCATTCCTTAGGCATAAATCACGAAAAATTCACATTCAAATTCCAAGGTCTCAATACCAGATTGACTGGAGTAGAAAAAGCAAAAGTGGTTAAAGAAATATTAGCTTAGAGATTTTAGCTAAATATCATTTGCGTTTTTTGGAAAACATCCATTTGTAAAATTCCTCAGATGATAGAACTAACCTCTTCGCGCCATGCCCTTCATTAGGATAAATCTTGATCTTGGCTAATTTTCCACCTGCTTTTCGAATCGCTGATACCATACGCTCAGATCTTTCAGCGGGAACAACCTTGTCCTTAGCTCCGGCAAATGCGTACACGGGCACTTTAGCTAAATTCTTGGCCCATTTATCCAATTCCTTAGTAACGGCTTTTGGCCCACCAGGTCCAATGCCACCAACTATGGGAGCAATCGCAGCAAAGTGTTCGGGAGAATTCCCTCCCCACAACCATGACCCATATCCTCCCATGCTATTGCCGGTAAGATAAATTCTATTCAAATCGATAGGAAGAGTGGCTTTTAGTTGATGTAGCCACTCATTAAGCTCTTCATACTCCCAGCTGCCTCGACCACCACCCCGTGCTTCACGCAGACATTGCGGTGCCACTACAATACATGGTTCATCGATATTTTTTACAATTCCTCTCCATAGAGGTGCCACTTGCCCAGTTATTGCTTCAATATTATTTCCTCTTCCTCCTGCACCATGCAAATAGATCACTAAGGGGATTTTTTTTGAACCTTTAAGATTTTGAGAAAAGACGAGGAAGTCTAAATTAATGGATTTAGCTTTTGCCTTAATGCCGGCGTTTAATTGATGAACTCTTTTAACGTCTTTAACATCATTCAAAGATTTTTTTTGTTCTTGAGCCGATGAAAAGAAATTAAATATAGAAAACAGGAAGGCGGATATGAGTGATATTAAAATTCTTTTTTCCATTTATTTGTTATTAATTTTAAACCCGTTTGGAAGCAGTGCAGTATAATTATTTTCTGATTTCTTATGGAGATATGCCGTAATAGAATCCCCCCTATTAGGTATTGGATCATTTCCCTGTGGCCCTGGAATAGGCGGAACCCTAACGCTTGGCTGCCAAGCTCCGATTGTTATCTTCTGACCAACTTTTATACCCTTTCCCTTCATTACGGTTTTAACTTTAATAATAACTTTAAATATCTTGTCTCGATGAATACCTAGTGATTTTTCTACTTTTGATTTTGAAATCTTTGAAGAAACACCTATCACCTTGCCAGTGACAACGAGATTAGAACTTTCTTTAAGTTCTTTGGGGCTCATTGGACGAACTGCCGAAAAAACTGTAAATGGACAGACAATAACCAAAGCTATAATTGCAATGTTAATATTCATTATCAATTATTCATATATAGCCCGCGAAAATAATATCTATCCGTACGTTTTATGGTGAAAAAAGCGCGCCCGAGAGGAGTCGAACCCCTAACCTCCTGATCCGTAGTCAGGCACTCTATCCAGTTGAGCTACGGGCGCTTATTTTATTAATAGAATTATATTACAAATTCCGCTTAAAAAGAATGGATAGATAAGCAAAACAGTGACTTTCCGCAACCTAAAATTTAAAGGGTTTAAAAATCATTTATTACAAATCAAACACCTATGCAGCCAAAATCTTTTAGAACCTACTTCATTTCATAACATAAGTCGTATTCCGTTTTGCCCCCTGCTTCTTTAAACCTTTGGTATTCTGAAGAATGTTCCTCAAATAATAGAATATATTTCCTTTAACTCTCTCTATTTATTAATTTTTATTTTCATTAGCTCTAGCATCACTTCCCCAATAACATTCAGATTCTCTACTGAAATTGATTTTAGATTATCCCTAGAAGTGTGCCACTTTCCTTTGCTAATATATCGTGAGTCAATGACATCCAATGCAGGAATTCCTGCTGCATTAAGAGGAACATGATCATCAGTTATCGGTGTAGGATATATTCCAAATAGAGATCTATACCCTAAATTTTGAGCAGCTCTGTAAAGTTCCGATAGCAAATTTGATGGCGAATCATATGGTGGGTCAATCCGCATATTTTTATCACCAACTAGATCCAGAACATAAGCTGACTGTGGCTTTTGATCAATTGGAGCGCTCCTCCAAAATTTTGCATAATGTCGGCTCCCATAAAGGCCATCAGTCGGCGTAAAATCAACTAGTGCCTCTTCACCATCAAAGAAAACAAGCTCAATTCCCTTTGCTATCTCGGGAAAATTAGAAAAAACTCTAGCCAATTCTAGTAACACTCCAGTACTTGATCCTCCATCGTTAGCTCCTAAGAATTCAACACCTTCTATTATCTTAGTATCGTAATGTGAGCATAATAAAATTATCCCTCCCCCTTTCTTCCACTCAATATCCTTACCAGAAACCATCGGAAATCTCGCCCTAAGATTAATGAATTCCATAGATCCATTAGGAGTGTCATCATTAAATGATTGGCGGACCATTACCCATCCAAATTCTTGTAATTTTTCCTCTATGTATAAGCGCGCATTCTCAATGGATTGGCTCCCTGGAATTCGAGGACCAAAATTCACCAACTTCTGGACATGCTGGTACGCATTAGTACCTGAAAATTGACTTTTATTGGGTTTGCATGCCCCTAAAAGAAAAAATGTAATGCCAGAAAGAACAGCAAAAGAAATAAGAGTATAGATTCTCTTATAACTAATCTGCATCGATTGCACCAATCAGCTCAAGTATGCGCTGAAGATCTTCGTTACTGTAATATTCGATTTCAATCTTACCCTTCTTTGCCCCTTGATGAATTTGCACTTGCGTAGACAGCCTATCCCTCAACCGTTCCTGTACCTTTGATAAGGCAGCCGACAACTGCCCTTGCGACTTATTCCTTGAGGTTACAGTTTTTTTAGTATCAGGATTTAAATGTTCACTGATAAGTTTTTCAGCCGCTCTAACAGTCATTCCGCTTTTAATGATCTGATCAGCAAGAACAGTCTGCTCATTTTTAAGCTTAACACCAAGAATAACCTTAGCGTGGCCAATACTTATATGCCCAGCCACAAGATACTTTTGAACCTCACTCGAAAGGTCAAGGAGGCGCATAGCATTAGCAACTGTAGCCCGGTTTTTACCGACTCTTGTTGCTATCTCCTCTTGTGTCATTCCAAAGTCTTTTGCCAATCGTGTATAGGCCTGAGCTTCTTCAACAGGGTTCAAATCTTCACGCTGAAGATTTTCAATGAGTGCCATTTCAAGAACATCTCTATCACTCGCTTCACGAAAAATTACAGGGACTGATTCGACTTCTAATTTTTGACAGGCTCTCCAACGCCTTTCCCCGGCAATGAGTTCCAGCTTACTTTTAACTTTCCGAACAATCAGCGGCTGAATAACTCCATGCTCTCTGATAGACTCGACAAGCTCATTCAGCGATTCATCACTAAAATGCTTTCTCGGTTGTAGTGGACTCGGCACAATGTCTGTAAGCACAGCAGTAACCACTCGATCTCCTGGCCCGGGATCCATACTGACGGGTGTTGCTTTGGAACTGTCCTTACTGACTTTTCCAATTAATGCACCTAATCCTTTTCCTAAAGCCGGTTTGGCCATGTCATGAGGCTAGGCGAAACTGATGAAACTGGCAAGATAAGCCGTAAGAAAAATAAACCTCAAAAAAACAGGATAAGCCTGTAATTCGCACCAATTAGAAATGTTGCAACCTTAGCCTAATCGATATGTAATACGAGCCTTATCAATGTCGTAAGGCGAAACCTCTAACTTGACCCTATCTCCAACCACCAAACGAATAAATCTTTTACGCATTTTGCCCGAAATATGTGCTAATAGCTCATGCCCATTCGACAATTTCACTTTAAACATCGTACCAGCCAAAACAGCTGAAATCGTTCCTTCTGCTTCTTGCGACTTATCAGCGCCCGAGCCTTCACGGCGACGACGACTTCCCTCCGCAATAGCTTTTTTGTCTACTCTTCTTGATCGTGCTTTTCTTGCTCTGGTTCGTTTTTCGTTGCCCATAAATAATTAATTTGTCGCCCTATTAAATCGAATAGTTAATTGTATTCTAACACATTTTTTACATATTTGCACATTTTCATGATTTTTATTCATATAATAATAAATTCAACATGCGCTCATTAATTCTAAAGTCCCTTAACGTGCGATGAGTTTTGATTTTAAATTTTCCACTTTCGGAGAAAAACTTGAACAAAAAGGAGGAATCGTAGACCTCATGCAAGATTTGGGAAAAGCACTCAATGAACAAACTAGCATGCGAATGATGGGAGGTGGGAACCCTGCTGCAATACCAGAAGTCCAATCTATTTGGAGAAAGCGAACTGCAGAACTTTTATCAGAAGAAAACAATTTCAATTCAACCTTAGTCAATTACGACCCCCCATCAGGAAATCCAAAATATTTAAGCGCAGTAGCAAAAAGTCTTAACCATGAATATGGATGGAATTTAAAATCAAAGAATATAGCCGTCACCTCCGGTGCACAGACTGCCTTCTTTTTTCTATTTAATATACTTGCTGGAAAATTTGCAAACGGTCAGCAGAAAAAAATTTTATTACCATTGGCACCTGAATATATCGGGTATGCTAATCAGGGAATAACTCAAAATATTTTCGTAGCCCAACCAGCTATAATAGAGGAAAAAGGGAAAAACCAATTCAAGTATCATGTGGACTTCAAGCAACTTAAAATTGACGATGAGATTGCAGCCATTTGTGTTTCTAGACCAACTAATCCCAGTGGAAATGTTCTTACTGATCAAGAAATTAATCAACTCTCAGAAATCTCTAGATCCAAAAATATTCCACTAATCATTGATAACGCGTATGGAAATCCTTTTCCAGGAGCCATCTTTACAGAGGCGACTCCGATATGGGATGAACACATCATTTTAACTCTTAGCTTATCAAAGCTTGGTCTTCCTGGCACTAGAACTGGAATCGTAATTGGTTCAGAAAAAATAATAGCTGCCATAACTGCAGCTAATGCCATCGTTGGTCTTGCAAATAACAACATCGGCCAAGCTCTAAGCTTACCGCTCATTGAAAGTGGAGAGTTAATTACGATGAGCAAGAATCTTATCAAACCATTTTACAAGGATCGTATGTTAAGGGCTCGCTCTTATGTAGAAGATGCTTTCGGCGACACTATTCCTTACAAGCTTCATGAAAGTGAGGGGGCTTTCTTTTTATGGTTTTGGTTTCCTGGGTTACCTATAACAACAATCAAACTTTACGAAAAACTTAAGAAAAGAAACGTCCTAGTCGTTCCTGGAGAATATTTCTTCTTTGGGTCAGCTGAACAATGGGATCACAGCCATGAATGTATCAGGGTCACCTTTTCGCAATCTGATAATATTGTGAAAGAAGGAATTCAAATAATTGCAGATGAGGTCGCTAAATCGTATGGGATTTAACCACTATAAAAATCTCCCTATGATCGGCTCAAGCTTCAGTTTTGTCTTCTCTGGCCAAACTGCAGAGTCTGTCAAAATTGCATTAGAAAGTGCGGTGTGCTCGGGCCAGTTCGGCTCCTTTGGAATTTGAGAGATTACCACGGGAATGATTTTCTTAGCTGCTTGAGCATTAGCTTTCAAGTGACCAATAACCGTTTCTGCAGTGACTGGATCTTCTTCAATTTTCCAGCAATCATAATCGGTTACCATCGAAAGGGTAGCTAAAGCCATTTCAGCTTCTCTTGCCAGTTTAGCTTCGGGCAAATTGGTCATTCCGATCACATCAAAACCTAATTTTTGATTATTCAAAGACTCAGCACGAGTCGAAAATGCCGGACCATCCATATTCACATAAGTTCCTCCGTCATGCACTTTACCTTGGTGCATTTTATTAGCAGTCTCAAAAAGCAATGATCGTAATTCTTCACTGACAGGATCCCCAAATGCAACATGAGCGCATATCCCATCTCCAAAGAAAGTACACTCATCCCGTTGACTTGTTCTATCAAAATACTGATCAGGAAGAACAATATCCCTAGGAGCATACTCATCCTGCAAACTACCCACAGCCGTCACTGCAATGACCCATCGAACCCCTAAAGATTTCAGTGCCCAGAAGTTGGCCCTATGATTTAATTCATGGGGCAAGATCGTATGCCCCTTACCGTGACGTGGAAGGAAAAATACTCTTCTCCCCTCAATCCGACACTCAGTTATATCGTCTGAAGGATCACCGTAAGGTGTTCTTATTGTGTATTCATCAATCTTTTCAGCTCCTTCGATCTCGTAAAGCCCGCTGCCTCCAATGACGGCAATTGCAGGCTCTTGATCATCGATATTTGTCATGACCTCAGATTAACTAGATATAAAAAAAGGTCTAGCTGTAATAAATTAAATAAGCTTATCTTTAACACCATGTACTCGAATAGAAACCAAGTGTAATTTTTTGTCAGATGTTCCTATCCAAGAACATACTTAAAATAATAATTAATTCCTTTTTTCTCTTTCACTTTCTCTGCAGCGTAGAAGCCCAGACTTGGGGAAAGGATATCGGGTACAATGCACTGATCGAAGAGCTGATCGAAAAACCTGAGATAGATATTAAATCAATTAATTACATACAAGCAGAAGAGAACGGATGGCACTATAGAAAAGGAACAAGTGAATCTTCGAACCCCTCCAATCTTTGGATAACATCTGATTTCAATGAGGATGCCACTTGGCTAATAGGACAGACTCCTATCGGCTATGGTGATAACGATGATAATACCATACTAAATGATATGCGAGGCCCCTCCGTGAATGGATCAGAGCCGTACACAAGTATTTATCTTAGAAAAAAATTCTTTATTAATTCTTTAGATACTTCTTCTAGATTACTACTAAAAGCATATGTAGATGATGGTGCCATTATCTGGATCAATGGAGTAGAAGTTGCCCGCCTACACATAAGCGAAGGCACAAAAACATATAATTCAACAGCACAGATCCATGAAGCTGAATGGGAATCAATCATCATAAGAGGAGGAACTCAATTACTGAATGAAGGTGAAAATATAATTGCAATTCAGGCCTTTAATCAAAGCGTCTCGAGCTCGGACTTCTCAATCGACATCGAACTAAGTTCCTGCCCCTTTAGAGTTTCGTTAATCGAAGCAACCGGTTCAGATGATAATTTTTTACCGGAGCCCTCCCCAAATAATAATCCTCCCATCGAATATTCGTTTAACGGATCAGGTCCTTTCGAAGAAAATTCCTTCCTAATAAAAACAATCGATGACTCGCTCACCTACGGTTCATCAGACCATGCATTAGCAGTTGGAAAACGCTTTTTCAGCAACGAATCAATCGTTCCTTGGGTGCCTCTTGTCGACGTGTATTCAGCAAATCAATGGGTTTATGGGGATTATCTTCGAACAGGATCAAGCCTCCCTCCAAAGACAGAAGAAAGTTTCGTTCAAAATCATTCATGGATAAGTTACGGCTACAATAATGAAACTAACCCCTCAGAAGTTGATAATATAATCTCAATCCACAACGAAGCGGTAAGAAGATTCGATTATGCAATTATTAGAGATCAATTCATCGCCTGTGTTGGCCTGAATAATGGAGCCAATACAACAGTCCCATCAATTCTTGCCTCAAGTTATAATGCTATCTCAGTCGGAAACACCAATGGATCTCATAGCCGAGGACAAACTGTTTCTGGAATTGACATGGGTACTGGAAATATTGAACACGATGGCCCTGGCAGAACCAAGCCAGACATCGTTGCTAATGACAATTCAACAAGTGCCTGCACCCCTCAAGTTAGCTCTGCAGTAACTTTTCTCATTGGAATTGCTAAAGCAAAACATATAGAAAATGCACTCTTACCTGAAGTGATGAAAGCTCTCATTATGGCAGGAGCCAGTAAAAAGGAATTCAATAATTGGCTCAGGAAAAAGGAAATGCCTATCGATCCTGTTCTTGGAGCAGGAAAAATAAACCTCCAGAACAGTTATCATATACTTATTGCTGAAGAACAAGAACCTGAAAGTATCTCCAGCAATTACGGATGGGACTCTGGATCCATAGATAAATCAAGCGAGGCTTTTTATTATATTAAATTAGAAGAGGATGTATCCGAGGCTTCATTTTCACTCAATTGGAATCGTGTTATACGATCCGCAGAATGGCTAGATGGCAATCCTTATAGCGAATCCATTGCAGACATGAAGCTTGAATTATACAAAAAAAAAGAAAATTCAATAACGCTTTATGATATCAGTGATTCAAAAATAGATAATCTCGAGCACCTATATGTACGCGGTCTTCACCGAGGAGAATACATACTAAAAGTCTCAAGTGACACAGCTACAAATTACGGTTTGGCTTGGAGAGCAGAGAGCGGAAAAGCTCCTAATCTAAGTATTGCCACTGATACTGACAATAAAGTATTAAATTTTTATTTTTCTCACCTCATACATGGTAAGACATTTACTTTGGAGGAATCAACAAATCTAATAGATTGGACATCAATTCATTCTTTTACCGCAGTTGAAACTAACCAAACGTTCAATAAAGTAATTGAAACAATAATTTCACGATCCTTTTATAGATTAAATTGGGATCCTATAAATTAAAGTAATTGCATCTGACCCTTCTTGCGAACAACTTTCTCCACCTTGTGCTTGGTAATAATGTTACCCTTTGATGCTCTACCCTTAATCGCTATATCAGCAAAATTAATCTCAATTTCTTTTACTCTCAATCTTGGAGCCGATTTCAATACTACATTAACTAAAGGGGTATCTTCCTCCGTGTCATGAACTGAAAAGAAAAGGACCCTAGTCCCATTATTCCCTTTAGTCAGATCATACATTTTTTCACGAGTCACTCCCTGAACGGTGAATCGCTTTATCATCGTAGGTCCATCCCTGCCATCACGATAAATCATGCAGTAATATCTTGGTTCTTCTTTTCTGAAAATGGAAACGTGAGCCGGGTTCTTACCAACGTATGTCTTTTCTGCAACTTTAGATACCTGCATAGTTCCCTCTCTTCCAAAAATAATAATATCATCCATTCTTGAACAGCGATCGACTGATACCCCGTCCCTTTTTAATCCCCACCCTGCAAATCCAGTTTTAGCATTTAAGTATATCGTTTCGGTTGCAACAGCCACATTCTTAGCAACAACTTTTCCAAAGGTGGAAACTTCGGTCCTTCTTTCTCGTCCCTTACCAAATTTTTCCTTGAGCTCCTTGTAGTAACGAACAGTATATCTTGTTATCTGAGAAATATTCTTCTCTACTTCTTTAATATCTTTTTCAATTCCTCGAATAAGTTCGTCAGCCTTAAAGGAATCATATTTAGAAATGCGTTTGATCTTAATTTCAGTGAGGCGCACTATATCCTCCTCAATAACCTTACGCTTGAGTTTCTTTAAGAACGGCTTGAGCCCAGCCCAAATCTCCTCAATTACTGATTCCCAAGTAGTACAATCTTCTATCCGCCGATAAATTCTATTCTCAATAAAAATTCTTTCCAACGAGCTATAGTGCCATTTGTCCTGCAGTTCACGCAATCGAATCTCAAGCTCCCATTTTAAGAGCTCTTTTGTGTGCAAAGTAGATTTTTTAAGTAATTCATCTACCCTCAAAAACTTAGGCTTATCATCTTCAATGACACAAGAATTAGGAGAAATTGAAATCTCACAATCAGTGAAGGCATAAAGAGCCTCTATCGCTGTATCAGGATCCAAACCAACTGGAAGATGTATATGAATTTCTACCTTTTCTGCAGTGATGTCTTCAACTTTAGATATCTTAATTTTCCCTTTCTCATTCGCCGCTACAATATTGTCCATCAATCCACCTGCAGTGGTTCCAAAAGGTATTTCGGTTATTTTTAATAATCTTTTGTTTTTTGTTTTCTCTATACGGGCTCTGACTCGAATCTTTCCTCCCCTTAAACCACCGTTATAGTCCGAGGCATCCATTAGTCCACCCGTAGGAAAGTCAGGAAGAAGCTGAGTTTTCTTTTTGCGAAGAGCCGCAATACACGCATCAATTAATTCATGGAAATTGTGAGGTAAAATCTTGCATGCCAATCCCACTGCAATTCCTTCTGCGCCTTGAGCCAATAACAATGGAAACTTAACAGGCAAATTAATAGGCTCTTTGTTGCGACCATCATATGAAAATGCCCATTCAGTCGTCTTTGCATTAAAGGCAACAGCCAATGCAAATTTCGACAACCTCGCTTCGATGTACCTTGAAGCCGCTGCCTTGTCCCCAGTCAAAATATTTCCCCAATTGCCTTGCGTATCAATTAGGAGAGACTTTTGTCCCATCACCACCAAGGCATCAGCAATGGATGCATCACCATGGGGATGGTATTGCATCGTATGTCCAACTACATTAGCTACCTTATTATAACGCCCATCATCCTTTTCTTTGAGAGAGTGTAGGATTCGCCTTTGGACTGGCTTTAATCCATCATGAATACTAGGGACGGCTCTTTCTAAGATAACATAACTAGCATAATCAATGAACCAGTCAGAATACATGTCATCAATATGAATGACTTCTGAGTTGTCATTTTTTTGGGCGGTATCTATTATCTTAATTGGAGGTTTCTTTGATTTTTTTTTCTTAGTTGCCTTACCTGTTTTCTTCTTAGAATTCCCTATTTTAGACCGAATAGGTTTCTTTCTAGGCACCTTTTTAAGAACCTTTCTTTTAACGACTTTCTTAACGACTTTTTTCTTAGCCATGTAAACCCAAAAGCCTAATATCCAATTTTAAATATTTTGGCATCCTTAAATAAATACCAAGCTTCGATAACTTATCAAATCAAGTCTCAAACCAATTATCATCCAACAAAGTGAACCACTACCAAAAAAAATTAAAAAAACCTTCTATTATCGAATGATTGACCACTCCCAATAGATCGTTAATCTCAAATAATATGAAAGCCATGGTAATAAAGAGTTTCGGCGAACCCGAAGTCTTTGAAATAACCGAAATTCCAAAGCCTGAATTAAAGCCTGGCTATGTATTAATACGTGTTGAGGCAAGCTCCGTAAATCCTATCGATTATAAAATCAGGAGCGGTCTATTAAAATCTCTCGCACCCGAAACTGGAGTCCTTGGTTTTGATGTTGCTGGAACAATTGAAGGGGTCGGTGATGGAGTGAGTAAATTCATCGAAGGAGAAGAAGTTTTCGGTTGTAGCGGAGCAGTTAAAGAACAATCCGGAGCATTGGCAGAATATCAATTAGTTGATGCAAATCTCCTCGCAAAAAAACCAGCTAACCTCTCGCTTGAGGAATGCGTCGCACTACCATTGGTATCAATAACAGCTTGGGATGCTCTTATAAGAGGTGCCGATATAAAAGAAGGTGAATGTGTTTTGGTTCATGGTGGAACTGGAGGAGTAGGACACTTGGGAATTCAACTCGCCAAAATGAAAGGAGCTGAAGTTTTCTCGACGGTATCTTCCGATGAAAAAGCAGAAATAGTCAAAGGCTACGGAGCCACACCGATAAATTACCGAAATTTAAGTGTCACTCAATACGTTGAAGATTACACTAATCAAAAAGGATTCGATGTTGTTTTTGATACTGTAGGAGGAGACAACTTGATGCGAAGCTTCGAGGCGTCAAAATTAGAAGGGAGGGTCACTTCAGTGAATACGCGAATCACTTGTGATCTTAGCATAATGCATCAAAAAGCACTTTCACTTCATGTCGTTTTTATGATTATTCCAATCCTTTACAATCAAGATAAGGGCAAGGATCAACACGGAGAAATCCTTAACGAAATAGTCAAAGGAATCGAATCAGAAGCCATGACACCACTTATCCATAAAGAAGTTTTTCCCTTTGAAAGAGTCTCAGAAGCTCACTCCTTACTTGAGTCTGGAAAAGCCACTGGCAAGATCGTTTTGAGAGGCTTTGATATTAAGTGATTAGCTAAATCTATTTGATTTAGTCTGAAATATAATTATATAACAGATCGCAATAACTATTTTCTCAGCAAATTTGCTGAGAAAATTGCTGAGAAAATTGCTGAGAAAATTGCTGAGAAAATTGAAATGAAACTTCTAATCAAAAACCAAAAATTGAAATTCTGATGAAATTAATAAAGTTTGTCGGTCCGGCAATCCTCGCCCTCCTCTTGGCCTCCAGCTGCAAGAACGAGAACCAAAATAACGCTGGAAAGACTAAGTCCGATCCAAACGCAACAAAGATCCTGCGTTTCTCTGCGATCCCTGACGAAAACACAACGGAGCAAACAGCAAAGTTCAAAAAGTTTGCCGACTATCTATCCAAAAAATTGGGAGTAGAAACTCAATTCATTCCCACAACTGATTATGCCTCTGCTGTCACCAAATTCGTCAATGGAGAGATTCACCTCACTTGGTTCGGTGGCTTGACTGGAGTTCAAGCAAGGAACGAAGTCAAAGGAGCTCGGGCAATTGCCCAAGGGATCGAGGATCCGAACTACATTTCCTACTTCATTGCAAATGCTGATACGGGACTCGAACTGAGCGAATCATTTCCCGAAAAAATTAAGGACCTCAAGTTCACTTTCGGTTCGGAAAAATCCACTTCAGGAAGATTAATGCCCAGTTTCTTTATTCAACAAGAAACAGGAAAAGACCCTGAGAAATGGTTCTCCCTCGCAGTCGGTTTTTCGGGTGCACATGATAAGACGGCTAAACTTGTCGAGTCAGGTGCCTTCCAGGTCGGGGCTCTCAGTTATAAAAAATATGACAGTATGGTGGAGTCAGGGAAACTTGATAAAGGGAAATGCAAAATCATTTGGAAGACACCTCCTTATGCTGACTATAACTGGACCGCTCATCCTGAACTAGATCAAATTTATGGAGAAGGATTCATTGATAAAATCCAAGCAGCATTAATTGAAATATCCGACGAGGGATTACTTAAAGCCTTAACCAGGTCGAAAATCATTTCTGCACAGAATGAAGATTTTCAAGGCATCGAAGACATTGCCAATAAACTGGGACTCTTAAATAATTAAAAGGAATGAATCTTACTCATGAACGTCCTGACGCTTTCAGCCTAGAAAGTGCAGGACGTAATTATGAGACCATTTCTGCTCTTAGTCCTACAACTCTCAGCATTAAGCGGGGAGAACGGGTCGCTATTGTGGGACCGAGCGGTAGCGGAAAAACAACTTTACTGAGTCTATTCAACTCAACTGTGCGAGCGAGCACAGGAAAAATTACTGTATTGGGCAATGCATTGGAAAAAACTTCAGGAAGGAATCTTAAAAAGCTTCGATCAAAAATTGCAACGATCCCTCAGAACCTTGCACTAGTGGAGAGTTTAAGAGTATGGCAAAACATAATCACCGGCCAAATCGGTGAGCGAGGGTTCCTGGGCAATTTGATTGACCTGATATTTGCTTCCAAAAATAAAATACTCGAAATCCACTCAATACTCGAAAGACTAGGCATTGAGGAAAAACTCTTCGAAACGACCTCAAACCTATCGGGAGGACAAAAGCAAAGAGTAGCACTTGGAAGGGCACTGTATCAGAATCCTCAAGCTATTCTTGCAGATGAGCCTGTCTCCAGCGTTGATCCTGCCCGAGCAGAAAATCTTGTCCAACTACTTAATCAAATATCACAAGAAGAAAACATTACTCTAGTAATGAGCCTTCATAATCTTGAATTGGCTAAGGCCCATTTTCCTCGGTTGATTGGATTACGTAACGGCAAAGTCAAGTTTGACAGTGCCCCAGAAGATCTGAACGAACATAAATTTAAAGAACTCTACACTCTCAGTGAAAGAGAAATTCTTGATGATGGGAAATGCTAACAACATACGTTTCAACAAAATTCCAATAGAACAATTATTTAGTCTTCGCCGGAAATTACTTATTGCTATTTTTTTAATTGCAATCGGTTGTAGCTATCTCATGGGGTTAAACCCGCTGCGGTTATTGGACGGTAACAATCTTAAGTTGGTTGGAGATTTCATAGGTGCAGCGTTCACCCCAGCCATGGATTACGAGAACCCTGTGCCTGGGACCGAGCCGTTCCTCATTGCAGTAGTCAAATCCGTTCTAATGACTCTTCGTTTTGCTTTATTAGCCATGAGTGTTTCGATACCTATCGGAGCCCTTCTCGCTTTTTTTTCGACCACAGCATGGTGGCCTAAAAAAAATAGACGGAAGATAAAACCAATCCTAATGGGCACACTCATTGTTTCCAAATCATGGATAGCTTTTGCAAGATCTATACATGAACTCATGTGGGGACTTCTCTTCATCACTGCGATGGGGATATCTACGACTGCTGCAATTATTGCTGTAACCATTCCATTTTCCGGAATATTAGCAAAGATCTACTCTGAAATAATAGAAGAACATTCAAGAGATGTTCAGGAGCTGTTCAGATCCATTGGCGCAGGCACCTTAAGTTCATTTTGCATAGGAATTATTCCTCAGGCTCTTCCTGATCTTTTTTCGTATACATTTTACAGACTAGAATGTGCCCTAAGAACAGCAACTGTGTTCGGGTTCATCGGCATTGAGACTATAGGATATAGAATCAAGTTATCCTCAGATGAATTCCATTATCATGAGGTATGGACATACCTATATGTGTTATTCGGAGCCATAGCGATCCTGGAATGGTGGAGCAGATCAATTCGCAAAAGATTGAGTGCATCAAAAATAATTTAATGGCCACAAATCACAGACTGCTAAAAATTAAGGAACTGCACCAAAACAGATCCAAATCGCTGTTTCTCAGAATCAGCTTAGGAATCTTGATGGTCTCATTGGCTTGGGCATGGTCAGCAGGGAGTCTTCATGAATCATTGGTCACCAAAGAGAAGCGGAGCGAAAACTTAGAAAAATTCATAGGAAAAATAATTCCTGACCCCACTCGGGAAACAGGCCAGTGGATAGACTCTATGCCATGGATAACTGATCTATTGACGGAGGGGCAAGGAATGAAAGCCACTGGAATCACTTTCGGCCTTGCAACCGTAGCAATTACAATATCAGGATTTTTTGCCTTACTACTCTTGCCTCTTTCTGCAAGAAATTTTGGAAATCAAAGACCACTCGGAATTAATCAGGGTAGCAATATACTCAAGTCTTTGTACTGGTTAGCCATTAATAAGTTTTCTCGAATCTTATTTTTATTTACTCGGAGCCTGCCTGAATATGTTCTCGGATTTCTCCTTATCTCAATTCTTGGTCCCGACCCTTGGGTTCTTGTTTTAGCTCTGGCAATACATAATTTCGGTATCCTCGGAAGGCTAGGTTCGGAACTGGTTGAAAATAATGCTAATGAATCAGCTCGAATTATGCTGGCGCAGGGAGGAGGACGTTACAGTTCTTTCTTATCAACAATACTTCCTGATGCATTTAATCGTATGCTGGTCTACTTCTTTTATAGATGGGAAACTTGTATCCGTGAATCTACGGTCCTAGGAATGCTGGGTGTTATTTCACTAGGTTATCTGATTAATGACGCAAAGGCGGGGAGAGACTTTGATAGGATGCTTGCATTTATACTATTGGGTGCACTCATCGTGATGGCCGGAGACATCATATCAACATTGGTCCGTCGCAAGCTTCGCATCACCAGATCCACATAATTAGTCATTTTACTTCAAGTTACTTATTTATTTATAAGGAAAATTGGTTAAGGCCCTGTTATTATAAATATAGTTAATGTAGAAATTGCAGAAACAGCACTATAGGATTAGCTTAACGGCCCCAGAAAACGATCCATCCTCAAATACCATGAAACAATCTATCTATCTATTCATTGGCATAACATTGTACTTCTCCAAGCTATGTATTGGCCAATTACCCTCCTATGAAGATGATCCTTTTCGCCAAATTCATGAATTGCTACCTACTCCGAATGAATCACGGTTAGCCTCTGGAGCACCTGGTCCTAATTACTGGCAACAAAAAGTGGACTACGACATCAAGGTTTCACTGGATGACAAAAAACAACAATTAAAAGGATTCGAAACTATCTCTTACAAAAACAACTCACCCCATTCCTTAAAATATCTCTGGTTACAACTTGATCAGAACCGATTCGCGCCCGAATCAGATGAAGCATTGACTCAGGAAGCTCCTAATCTTGATGGAATAAGTTTCAATGGGTTAAGGTCTCAACTATATCGTCAGTCTTTTGATGGAGGGTACAAAATCAAAAAGGTAATGGACAGTAAAGGAAATCCGTTAAAGACCCAAACAGTTGGAACGATGATGAGAATTGACCTCCAAAAACCACTCGATCCAAAATCAAAATTTATTTTCAGCGTTGAGTGGGAACATAATATTATCGATGCCGATCTTAACCGGGCACGCGGAGGTTATGAATTTTTCAAAAAGGACAAAAACTATATCTACGAACTGGCACAATGGTTCCCGAGAATGGCCTCCTATACAGATTATACGGGGTGGCAGCACAAACAGTTTCTAGGCAGAGGAGAATTCACACTCGAATTTGGTGATTATAAAGTAGAGATAACTGCCCCTTCTGACCACATTGTTGCTGCGACCGGTGAACTACAAAATGCCCAACAAATACTAACCGAGGAGCAAAATAAGCGTTGGAAAAATGCTATAAAAACGGGAGAAACCACTTTTATTGTCAATCCTGAAGAAGCAAAAAAGACTCAGGAAAATAAGAACAAATCAAAGAATACTAAGACCTGGGTTTTCAAAGCTGAAAATGTCAGAGACTTCGCCTGGGCATCTTCTAGGAAATTTATTTGGGATGCAAAGTATCATGAATTTGCACCAGGAAAGCGCGCATGGGCAATGTCCTTCTATCCCAACGAAGCTGAACCTCTCTGGAGTAAGTATTCAACGGCATCCATAACCCACACGCTTGATATCTATTCAAAATTTACTTTTGACTATCCATACCCTGTAGCCATTAGCGTGAACGGACCAGTCTTTGGTATGGAATATCCAATGATTTGTTTTAACGGACCAAGACCAGAAGAAGACGGCACCTATTCGGAAGGTACCAAGAATGCTCTTATAGGAGTTGTAATCCATGAAGTAGGTCATAATTGGTTCCCCATGATCGTCAATTCTGATGAGAGACAATGGACATGGATGGATGAGGGTCTTAATACATTTCTTCAATTTCTAGCCCAAGCAGAATGGCAACAAAAATGGTCATCAGGAAGGGGCAAACCCAAAAGTATTACCAGCTATATGTCGAGCAGCACACAAAGGCCCATAATGACAAATTCAGAATCAATACATCAGTTTGGTAATAATGCCTATAGCAAACCCGCCGCTGCATTAAATGTGTTAAGAGAAACTGTAATCGGACGTGAATTATTTGACTTTGCTTTTAAAGAATACTCTACACGCTGGATGTTCAAAAGGCCAGAACCTGCTGACTTTTTCCGAAGTATGGAAGATGCTTCAGGCGTGGACCTGGATTGGTTTTGGCGAGGATGGTTCTACACTACAAAGAACGTTGACGTAGCCATGAAGTCTTTGCGCCTGTATCAAATTGACACAAAAGATCCAGACATTGAAAAGCCACTCAAAAAAGAAAAAAGAGAAGAAATTGATGCGAAAGATCTGATTGATTCAAGAAATGAGCCATTACCAAAATTAGTAGAAAAGAACCGAGAGCTTCTTGATTTTTATAATAAATTTGATCCACTCGATGTGACTGAAAGTGATCGCAGAGAATACAATCAATTTTTAAAAAGCCTTGAGCCAGAAGAGCTGAAATTATTGTCCCTTAGAAGAAAATTCTATGTGATTGAAATTGAAAATATTGGAGGTCTTGTATCTCCCGTCATTCTTGATATCACATATGCGGATGGAAAAAGGGGAACGGTGAGAATACCGGCTGAAATTTGGAAGAGAAACACTAAAACAGTAAAGAAATTAGTCGTAGCCAAAAAAGAAATTACTCAAATTGAAATCGACCCAATGCTAGAGACTGCCGACACGGATAGAAATAATAATTATTGGCCTCCTCGCCCGATAGAATCTCGGTTCCAATTACAAAAAAGGAAAAAAGAGAAAAATCCAATGCAAAAAGCTAAGGAGGAAGAGGACCGTTCCAAAGAACAAAAAAATGAAAAGAAAAAGAAAAGTTCTGGAAAGGACTAATCGTAAACTATTTTCGTTTACTTTTTTTATTTGCTTCTTGGCATATTTTATTATTCCTGCGGGAGCTCATCCGGTACACGCCACATTTGCAGAAGCAGTTTGGAACCCCAAAACATACTCCATTGAAATCGCTCTTAGGGTAAGAGTTGTTGATTTAGAATCTGCATTGTCTCAAGGCATCAAAAAACAAATAGACATTGAAAATACCGAAGGCATTGAAAAAAATATCTGCTCTTACTTAAATAATAATTTTTATATTATCCTGCCAACAGGAAAGAAACTTGTCCCAAAATGGTCAGATAAGGAAGTGGGCATTACTAATGCTTGGCTCTATTTCGAATTTATTCTGGATTCGAAAACCAAACCGAACCAATGCAAAATACAAAATTCAATTTTCTTCGATGATCTTGAGGGTCAAAAGAATGTGATCGAATACAGAGAAGGCAAAAATAAAGAAATCTTCTCTTTTAAACAGGACACAAAAATAAGACCTCTAATATTAGAACAATGATTAAAGAGATTCTTCGCTCTCGTCCAAAAAACTAGTCTTACAGAGGTCTGCATAGAGGCCTGATTGGGACAAAAGGTCTTGATGATTTCCACTTTCAATGACTTCACCGTCTTTAAGGACGTAAATTCGGTCAGCTCCACGGACTGTGCTTAAGCGGTGGGCTATAACAAAGCTAGTCCTGTTCTGCATCAGTCTTTCAAGAGCTTCCTGGATCAACCTTTCGGTTTCAGTGTCAACACTTGCCGTTGCCTCATCCAAAAGAAGAATCGGAGGATTTCGCAGTAAGGACCGAGCCACACTAACTCTCTGTTTCTCACCTACACTGAGTTTTACTCCACGTTCACCTACCTGAGTGTCTAATCCTTGAGGTAATTGCATAACAAAATCAGAAGCATTTGCAATCTCTAGAGATTTCCACATCTCCTCATCAGTTGCATCCCTGTTCGCAATAAGTAAATTTTCTCTTATGGTCCCATTGAAAAGAAAACTTTCTTGGGTCACGTAGCCGATTGCATTGCGAAGAGATCTTTTTTTAATGGAATTAACTGCGACTCCATCCACTAGAATCTCCCCCCCATCATATTCATAAAATCGTGTCAGCAAATTGATTAAGGTCGTTTTGCCCGCTCCTGTTGGTCCCACCAAAGCTATTGTCTGTCCAGGCTCGGCCTCTAAATTTACTCCATTGATAGTAGATAATTCTTCACCATAACTGAAGGACACGTCTCGATACTCTACATGACCTTTTACTGGGTCATGTAGTTCCTGACCCGATTCAAGACCAGGCTCCTCTTCCGAATCTAATATTTCAAATACCCTCTCTCCTGCTGCTCGACCTGACTGCAACATTTGATTGAGTTGATGTAACCGGCCAATAGGCTCATAAAATAGTGTCAAATAGAGTAAGAATGCTGTTATCTCTCCAGGAGTCATTTGGTCATCAATAGCAAGCTTTCCTCCGAATCCCATTACCAAAATAAAACCAATTCCGCCAAAAAAACTCATAGTTGGGTTATATATTGCCCAAGCAAACATTGTGCGAAGAGTAGCTTTACGGACCTTATCACTAGCAGCATTAAACCTTTGATGCTCTTCCTTTTCCATAGTGTAAGCCTTGATCTGGCGGATGCCGGAAATGTTATCATGAAGCAAAGCGTTCATTTCCGATGTAGCCTGGCGAACAGTTCTGTACCGATCTCTTGTACTAGTATAAATAATCGCACCAATAAACAATAGTGGCACTGGAGCCAATGCCCAAAAGGCCAGAGTAGGATTGATCCAAAACATTACAATCCCTACAGCTATTATTTGCAACAAAGCGACGAGTCCTTGTTCAATTCCATCAATGAGTACCCTTTCCATGGCTGTCACATCTTCAGCCACACGAGTCATTATATCTCCAGTCGGTCGATTATCGAACCAGCGTAAGGGTAGCCTTTGCAGTGTCTGATAAAGGTCACTTCTGATATCAAAAATTATTTTCTGCTCAAAAGTATTATTTAACATAATACGTAACGAATTAAGTAAATCCCTTCCAAAATAAGCAAGGCATGCCAAAAGAGTATATTTAACTAACAAATCAGCGCTTTTTTCCGGAACAGCCACATCGAGAACTAACCGAGCCACATTAGGAAAAACAATCGCTAGTAAAGTTCCCACAATGGCACAAATGAGCTGCAAAGAACCAAGCTTTGGATAGCGCTTAAGATAGGAAAAAACGCGTAAAATTGTTTTCATTTGAGGAAAATCATAACCAAAGGAAATTTAGTCAAAGTGTATCTGGGTCATCTCTAAAAATTTATCTAATAAAGAAAGCATTGGAATACTTACAGCATAGAGTCAAATTTCACTGTTGTGTCTAATCGTAATGTTTTTGTCAGACCAGAGAATAGCTTCTGGTACGCTCGTGGCAAATTGATACGCTTTATTATTCTGCTGTCCACCCTTTGCAGCATATCCTTCCTACACTTCTGGCAAAAACCATGGGAATTGGATGCCCATCAAAGTAATGAGTTATATTCTCTGGACAATGATATAATTATCGGTCT
>CACJBM010000011.1 GCA_902591645.1 uncultured Verrucomicrobiota bacterium
AATAGCTGCTCCATCGGCTCATATAGCCTCGGAAATGGACGCACGACATACCTTGGCTCAGTCGGTGGTAATGTTCCGATATCAGAACTTCGCGGCCCCATAGATACTGTCTCATTTTGGGACGAAGGATCTGCTTCTGGAGAGCCTTTCATTCTGATCAGCTTAAAAGAACAAAAAGCAAAGTTCTATAAAGGCGGGACCCTGATTGGAATATCAAAAATATCAAGTGGACGAGAAGGCCACAGCACACCGCCAGGAAAATATAAAATCCTGCAAAAAAATGCCGACCATGTATCAAACATATATGGAATATGGAAATCGCCCGACGGCATGATCGTCAACGATGACGTTGATCTCCGTAAGCAGCCCGTCCCGCCTCCAGGACTCATTTATGAAGGAGCGCCAATGCCAAATTTTATGCGCATCACTCCTGGAGGAGTTGGCATGCATGCAGGCTATATACCAGGATACCCCGCCTCTCACGGATGCATCCGAATGCCTGAAAGAATGTCACAAGCGTTTTTCCATAACGTTTCATTAGGGACTAAAGTCATTGTTGAGCCATGACCTCCATTGAATCAGACAACTTGATTCAATGGAAATAAGCCCATCCAAACTCAATGATTGGTTGAATGGAATAGCCTCTTCTTCATTTCACCTCATTGATTGCAGAGAACAAGAAGAATGGGACATCTGCCACATCAAAGGAGCAAGACTCATGCCCCTGTCAGTCTTTGAAGAATCAGTTATTAAATTCAAAGGTTCTGAATCAATGACATTCGTTATATATTGTCACCATGGAATCCGTTCTTTGAATGCGACTCATCAGATGAGATCAAAAGGATTTCAGAACTCCTATAGCCTAGCGGGAGGAATAGAGAGATGGTCTAATGATATTGACCCTACAATCGCAAGATACTAATTGTCCTCTGCCTGAGGATTCCTATTTCTGGCAAATGTACGAAGCCGAAGCCCATTAAGCCTTATGAAACCTGTCGCATCATCTTGATCATAAGCTTCTTCAGCGCCTCCTTCCATAGTAGCAACGTCCTCATTATAAAGGCTCTTATCGCTCCTCACTCCTGCAGCAATCACATTCCCTTTATATAACTTCAAACGAACCTCTCCACTCACATTTTTCTGACTCTCAGAAATAAGAGCTTGGATAGCTTCACGCTCAGGAGCAAACCAAAATCCATTATAAACTAGTTCCGAATACTTAGGAATAAGACTATCACGAAGATGCATCACCTCCCTGTCCATTGTAAGACTTTCAATTATCCGATGAGCTTCAAATAGAATGGCCCCGCCAGGAGTTTCATAAACTCCCCTACTCTTCATTCCTACGAATCTATTTTCCACCATATCTACTCGACCAATTCCATGTTTACCTCCTAGAGAATTTAATACCATCATGACTCCGTAAGCTGAAAAAAGCGTATAATCACCATTCTCCCCTAATGAATTAAGACCGAGCTTCTCTGACAACTCCACCAAGCCGTCAAATGTTAAACCGATTGGATTTCCATTCTCGAAAAGAATCTGCACATATTCTGGATCATCAGGTGCATCTTGTGGCGACGCTGACAACACATACATGTCACGGCAATCCTCTCCACTCGCGTCATACCATGGATCCTCTAATATTCCACTTTCAAAACTGATATGCAGGAGGTTCCTATCCATCGAGTAAGGTTTTGCCGCACTGGCCTGAACTGGAATTCCTTCCTTCTCTGCATATTCAATCATTTCAGCTCGGCCAGGGAATTCAGCACGAAAGTCAGCCATTCTCCAAGGGGCAATCATTTCAAGTTCAGGTGCCAAAGAATCCGTGGACAGCTCGAATCTGACTTGATCATTACCTTTACCTGTCGCCCCATGAGCTAACGCTTGGGCCCCCTCTTCCCTGGCCACATCTATCATCCCTTTAGCTATGACAGGCCTTGCTATACTCGTTCCTAGCCAATACTTACCTTCATAAATGGCTCCTGCTTGAAACATTGGAAAGATAAAATCTTCAGCAAATTCCTCCTTCAAATCTCCTATATAACATTTTGATGCTCCGGTATTCAGTGCCTTTTCCTCGAGCCCATCCAGCTCTTCTCCCTGACCCACATCGGCGCAATAGGCTATGACCTCTGCATCAAAACGCTTTTTTAACCATATTAATAAGACAGAGGTGTCCAACCCCCCTGAATATGCGACAACAATCTTTTTGCTCATACTGGACGAAACACTAGGTCAGAGGTTAATCTTGTCAATCCATGCAATCACTGATCGCTTTAATTTATGTAGGAATCGGCGGATTCTTTGGGGCAATTTGCCGCTGGAGTTTGGGTTCGATGCTCAAAAAATCTTTAGGCGACCCTTCTTTTCCTTATCCAACATTGCTCATTAACCTCATGGGATGCTTCGCAATTGGTATAGCCTATTCTATATGGGAAAATAATAATACAGCAAAATTATTTATCATTATTGGCTTCCTTGGAGGCTTCACCACGTTTTCAACGTTCGGGTTAGAATTATTAACTTTAATCCGCGCAGGATCATTAGGCATGGCTGCCCTTTATGTGAGCATCAGTAGCTTCCTAGGTATATTTCTTGTATGGCTAGGAATGACTATTGCCAAATTAAATTGACACCTTTACCTCGTAACAGCCAATCCCTATATATCTTTAATCCGATACGGCTGCATTCTTACAAATATCTGCAAAACTTTGCGGATCAAGACTCGCTCCACCAACTAATGCTCCGTCAACATCCTCCTGCCCCATAAGCTCTTTTGTGTTATCAGGCTTCACGCTACCTCCGTACTGGATTCGGATCTGGTCTGCTACGCTATCACCAAAAATATCTCTAATCACAGCCCGCGTAAATGCATGAGCCTCTTGGGCCTGCTCGGGAGTTGCCGTACGGCCTGTTCCTATGGCCCAAACCGGTTCATAAGCTATAACAGTTCCGGTCATATTCTCAGAATCCAAATCCTTTAACCCTTCTTCGAGCTGCCTCCTTAAGACTGTTTCTATTTCACCACCATCGCGCTCTTCTAGTGTTTCACCTATACAAAAAATCGGCTTAACACCAGCGGCATGAAGAGACTTAGCCTTCGCATTAATTAACGCATCATCCTCTCCGAAAATGGCACGTCGCTCACTATGGCCAATGATGACATAATCAACTCCTATATCTTTCAGCATACCTATACTAATTTCTCCTGTAAAAGCACCACTTTCTTCAAAATGACAATTTTGTGCTGCGAGTGCAGTCGTTTCACTATTAATTAAAGATTCCTTAGATGCGGGCAGAGCAATGAATGCTGGAGCAATTGCAATATCAACGAGGCTAGATCCCCCAACTAAATTTTCAAATTCTTCAATGAATTGCACAGCCTCTGTTGCTGTCTTATTCATCTTCCAGTTAGCTGCAATGATTGGTTTACGGTTCATAGTTATAATTGGGTTAATCTAATTTTAATATCATCAAAAATTTCACGCGTCATCAAGAGCAGCGACTCCAGGTAATACTTTTCCTTCCAATAATTCAAGAGAAGCTCCTCCTCCAGTTGATATGAATGTGACCTGATCAGCAAATCCAAACTGCTTAACCGCAGTCACTGAATCACCTCCACCGATGATACTAACTGCTCCACTAGCAGCCACTGCTTCTGCGACTGATTGGGTCCCTTTAGAAAAAGCATCTATCTCAAATACCCCCATTGGACCATTCCATACGATGGTCCCTGCACCTTTTATAATTTCACAAAACTCTTGAATCGCTTGGTTCCCAATGTCCAAACCTTCCCAACCATCGCGAATCGATCCTCCATCATCGTAAGGTTCTATGTTCCTAACGTTCGCCTCATTAGAAAAATCATCAGCCTCAAGACTATCAGCAGGGAGCATCAAATTAACGCCCCTGTTGTGAGCCTCTTCCAAAAGGCCTCGGGCAATCGGAATATCTTCATCAACGGCATAACTCTCACCTATTGGATGGCCCTGGGCTTTTCTAAATGCATATTGCATCGCTCCTCCTATCAATATTGTGTCTGCCTTATCAAGCAATGCTCTGATAACTCCTATCTTATCAGAAACTTTCTTCCCGCCTAAAATAACAACGAAAGGACGTGCAGGATCTTTTAGCTCTTCTTTGAGATACTTAAGTTCCCTTTCTAACAGAAAACCCATAGCACATTCGCCAACGTGGCTCGCAACGCCGGCAGTTGAAGCATGTGCCCGGTGAGCTGTCCCAAATGCATCGTTAACATAGACGTCCGTAAGTTCCGATAATTGTCTCGAAAAGGCCTCATCATTTTCAGTCTCCTCCTTGTAAAAGCGTACATTCTCCAAAAGCAATACTTCACCTTCACTTAACTCATCGATCGCTCCATTGACCTTCTCGCCTACACAGTCATCAACGAATGAGACATTCTTGCCTATCAATTGACCGAGCCTTGTGGCCACAACTTTCAAAGAAAAATCAGGATTTCTTTCACCCCCCGGCCTGCCTAAATGCGAACAAAGGATCACCTTAGCTCCATTATCAAGCAAATGTTTGATAGTGGGAACTGCTCCATCGATACGAGTATCATCGGTTATGTGACCCTCATCATCTAATGGGACATTAAAGTCGCATCTCACAAGAACCTTACGTCCACTTAATGAAATATCACGGATCGTCTTCTTGGGCATTATCTATAAAGATTCACTAGAGACTAAAGGCACCCCGACAGGGGTGCCTTTAGTGAAAATAATTCTAATTAATATAAAAGCTATGCACCAATCAAAAGGTTCATTGCCTCGATTGCTCTGTTGCTATATCCCCACTCATTGTCATACCATCCAACGATCTTAACAAGGTCGCCTCCCATTTCGAGTGTCACATCAGCATCGAGGATACAGGAATGCGGATTGCCTACTATATCCATCAACACTGGCTCCTCTTCAGAATACTCCAAGATTCCTTTGAGAGCACCCTCAGCAGCTTCCTTAAACTTAGCATTTATCTCTTCAACTGAGGTTTTATTAGTCAGCTGAGCAGTGAAGTCGGTGACCGAACCTGTGGGAGTCGGCACCCTAAATGCACCACCATTGAGTTTGCCTTTCATTTCAGGAATCACTTCTCCAATGGCCCTAGCCGCACCAGTACTAGATGGAATAATATTTACGGCAGCTGACCTCGCGCGACGGAAATCACTATGAGGAGAATCCAATAACCTCTGATCACCTGTGTAGCTGTGAATCGTACTCATGACACCACGCTCAACACCAAAAGCATCATTAAGAACTTTAACCATAGGAGCCAAGCAGTTCGTTGTGCAGCTAGCATTTGACACAACATTATGCTCATCAGGATTGTACTGATCAGAGTTAATTCCTATGCACATTGTTAGATCCACATCTTTGCCAGGCGCGGAAATTAAAACTTTCTTAGCTCCACCATTAGTAATGTGGAGTTCTGCTTTTTCTCTGGCTGTAAAAAATCCAGTAGATTCAAGCACAACATCTACGCCATGATCGCCCCACGGAAGCTTAGCTGGATCACGCTCCTCATAGACTCTAATGGAGTGACCATCAACAGTTATACTTTCTTCATCAAAACTAATTTCAGCATCAAGCTTGCCGCATGTAGAATCCCATTTGAGGAGGTGAGCTAGAGTCTTGTTATCAGTCAAATCATTCACTGCTACAACGCTCTTCCTCTGCTCAGGGGTCATAGCTCTAAAGACATTCCGGCCAATTCGGCCAAATCCATTAATTCCAAAAGTGGGCATATTTTTTGTTTGTTTTCAGTTTTGTTACTATAAGGCGTGATACTAAAGCAAGGTGTCTTGCTAACGTCAACAGACTTACCTGAGCAGACTGAATAAACTTATAAATAAATAATAATCAAGAAGTTATACTTACAGTATAAAAAAAATTTTAAACGGATTTAAGGGGCCTTATCCAAAGAAGACTCTTTCGGAACGATTTTAGCACTGACTGAACTGCCTTCACTCAGATATTTTTCAGCCAGAGAATTTATATCACTGACCTTAATTGACTGATAATCCTTCAGCATTGTTTTAGCCCAATTAAGCTTTTGAGGAAATTCCTGCGAGCTCAAAGAAACTGTCCTCAGCCAATATGCATTCTGCCGAAGTTGCTGCTCAATGCTGTTCAATAAGGGTTTAATGGCCCTCTCAAGTTCATCTTCAGTGATTCCTTTAGATGCTAATGCTGTTCCGATTCCCTCGACCACATTTACAATTTTCTCAGCCTGAGGTGGATCAACAGTAATTACTGACATTAAATATCCGTACCCTTCATATGTATCGCTAGGAATGTGCCGCGCATATGGACTATATGCCTCTCCTAATTCTTCTCTTACTTTACTACGGAGTCGATCTGCAAAAATCGCACCCAAAACACTCAGGCGTCTTGTCCTGCTAATGTCCCATATATCTTGAGTTGGCCAATATACCCCTACCATCCCCTTAGGAATCTCGGACTCAAAAACAAACGCCTTAGATTGACCTTTTACCGGAAAACTTATCCTTCTCTCACCAGTAAATTCCATTTTATTAATTCTCCTTGCTGGAAGGGCTCCAAGAGTTTTCGAAACGGCATCGATCACTAGTTTTTCCTCAAAATCTCCAACTATGCCTATTTCCATATAAGCACTTTCCAAAGTATCTGAAAGCCAATCCTTGACCTCTCCTATTGTCCTTTTTGTGATTTCGGGCCGTGAAGGAAATCCAGCACGAAAATCATCTGATTTGAGAAATCTGTCTACCCTGTCCTGCAGCACTCCCATTGGAGTATGAGCAAGTTGCGTGTAAAGAGGATCGAGTTGATTTTGAAATTGCCTCAGAGCCTCTTCCCTATAACCAGGCTCTACTATATAAGCTGTCATTAATTGCAACGCGTTGATAAGGTCTTTACGGTTAGTTGATCCACTGTATATAAAAGCATCTTCATCTACGGCAAAAGATCCGCTAACTGTTTTACCTGCAAAAATGCGTCGAAGTTCATCCGTACTGTGTTGCTTTAAACCTCCTGCAGTAAAAATCGCTGATGCAACTGTTGCTAGACCCGGCTTATCTTTGGGCATAGATAGCATCCCGGAACCGATCCTTGCACCTATCGATATCGAATCTTTCTCGTAGTCTGTTCTTTTAAGATTTAGCCTCACATTATTTGAGAAGCGCAACTGCACGACTCCGAGTTCCTCATCCTCTTTCCTTTCAACTATCTGCCCCGGTTTTCCGAAGTTTTTATATGCAAATTCTGCCTTGTCCTCCTTCTTGAGCGGGTTGACCCCTTTTGATTTCGAACTCAAATATGCTTCCTGGATTCGGCTGTCCGCTTTTTTAAGTTCAATATTACCGCCTATGAAAATCTGCCGATCATTGGATTCCCAAGCCTCCTTCAATTCTCCGTGACACGCTTCTGCAGTAATTAAAGAAAGATTCTTATTCAACCAATCCATGTCTTGTTTAGGACTAGTAAAAACTTTTTTCCCTGAAATTGATCGAGCCAGCGCATCAGCAAGGCCCCTTGATTTACGAGAAACGGAACTCCGTAAAGCTTGCTCATATGCGTTACGGAGAGTAGCAGAAACCTCTTCAAATTCGCTCTGATTAAAACCATAAGTCAGAGCTCTTCTAATTTCCTGTTCAGCTACATGCAACGCTCCCTCCCAATTTTCAGGTTCACTGGTCACATAAACACTTGCGAACTGTGCGAAATCCAGAAAATCCTGTGCATAGGAACCACCGCCAGTTATTACCGCATCCTTCTTTTTAGCGAGCTCTGAAATACGGTTATCAATAATATGGTTAGCAATGAAAAGTTTTAAGTTCCTGACATTCTTTTTAGTGTCATCTGGTTCCCACGAGTAGGGTTTTACGACCTCAATACTAACATTAGTTTCAGTCGCTTCTTTTTCATAGTGCGTCTTAGTAATTACACCTCTTCCAACCGTGATTTTCCCAAGGTCAGGATCTTTCAGAGGAGATTTTTGTGATGGCATTGATGAGAAATTCTTCTTAATCATTGCAATAATGCTATCCTTTTTGACCGCTCCAACGACCACGATAGACATGCGTTCAGGTGTGTACCAAGTTCTATAAAAGTCCATGAAGGTCTTTCGACCTGCCCCTTTTATTACTTTTTTGGTGCCTATCGGAAATCGTTTACTTATTAATGAATCCGGAAGAGCAAACTTATATGCTTCTTTTTGCGTTCTCCATTCAGCAGAATCTCGAGTAATTAATTCACTTAAAATTACGCCCCGTTCCTTCTCTATTTCTGCTCCACTCATAAGCATTCCGTCTGCATAATCACGGAACAATAACATTGCTCTCTTAATCAAATTTTCTTCTGGCTTAGGCAACTCAAGCTTGTATACCGTTTCTTTAAATGAGGTATGTGCATTAGTATCGCCTCCAAAAGACATCCCCAATCGTTGGAAATACTCTACCATTTCCCCAGCTGGAAAATTCTTGGTTCCATTGAAGGCCATATGTTCAATGAAATGGGCAAGACCCTGCTGCTCTTCATTTTCCATTAAGGAACCAGCATCCACATAAAGCCTCATACTTATTCTCTCTGGTGGTTCAGAATGAGGCATCACGGCATATCGAAGCCCATTCTCAAGGACTCCGAATGTCACTGCAGGATCAGGAGCAATGTCACTAGTATCATGAGCCCAATTAACTTGCTCTTTAGCTGTAGAAATCTGAGCAATGAGAAGTATGTGAAAAAGAATAAAAACTTTAATGGTGTTCATAATAAATTAATTGCAAAGAGTCTCTTATAGAGTTGCTCAAATTTGAGTTTGAAACTGTTAGTTCCTAGTTTGAAGCGCTTCGTATTTTTCTCAATTAGTTATGATTGCTTTATTTTTGAGATTGTTACGAAATCTTCAATCTAATGGTATAGAATATATAGCAGAGTAAAGGAAGTTTTCAGCATGTTAAAAATGAAAAATAATAAACCTTGGGAAGGCCCCACTGAAGATGCCAAATTACAAATATCAAAAGATGTCAGCACAATAGAAAAGGCTCAATATTGGGCAGATGAAGACATCGAAATAGCTAGCTCTTATAAATAATAATTGGAGCTTAAACAGTAAGAGATTCCCCCTAGTTTAATAATCTATATAAGAGTCTATTTTCTTATTAAAATTAAAGATCATTTAATAACTGAAGTCTAATTTATTAGTAATTGAACTCTTGGTCAAAACTGCCGTAAGTTCTTACAGTTGCGATTTAGACAAAATACAAAGAGAGTAAAAGCAACGGAACAATGAAAGTTGCGCTCATCTATAAGAAAAGCGTCTGGGAGCTGTTTAGCAATTCCAAGGATAGTAATGTCAGTTCTTATATTTCTGGGAAAGCTGAGGCAAAGCAGGCATTTCAAGAAAGCCACCAGATTCAGCAAAACACAATTCAAACTGTCCAAAATGCACTGAGTGCATCTGGTGCAGAAATCAATATGGTCTACAGATCTGAAATTACTGAATTGGCCATAAAATCTGCAGACCTAGTGATAAGCGTTGGTGGTGACGGTACCTTTTTAGAAACTTCCCACTATATTACGGACAGCACTCCGATAATCGGTGTGAATTCAGATCCTGTCAGAAGCGTTGGGTTCTTCTGCTCCACCAATGGAAATAATTTTGAGGACTTATTTAATGATTTGAACAATGCACCAAAGACAAAATTATCACGTATCTCAATGAAAATAGATGGGGAAATGGTCGGACCTCCTGTCCTTAATGATATATTGTTTGCAAATCCGAATCCTGCCGCTACTACCCGATACGAAGTTAGCGGTGAAGCATATCGTAACAGTGGAATTCTTATATCAACTGCTGCAGGATCAACTGCATGGTCCTTCCAAGAAGGCCTTGACCCCTTACCATTGACAAGTAATAAATTTCAATTCATACATCGAGGCACACGAGAGCTTGCTTCAGGAATAAATTCCTCTCTGAAAATTGATTCTCTTACAAGAAAAGGAAAACTATTCATTGATGGAGAGCACTACTCTTTACCATTATGCATTGGACAATCACTAGAAATTAAATGCGGACAACCAATTAATGTCATTGGCAACCTCGAATTAAAGCGAGCTCAATTCATTCAACAATATCTTAAATCTTCTTAAAATGTCCTCACCACAAAGAAAAGCAGTTTATGCTGGCAGCTTTGATCCGCTCACTAATGGACACTTATGGATGATTGAACAGGGACTTTCCCTCTTCGATCACTTGACCGTTGCAATAGGAATAAACCCCGAAAAAAATTACACTTACGGGATAGATGAAAGATTGAAGATATTAAATAAGACCCTCCCTCTCAGTGACAATTTAGATATCGCATATTTTGAAAATTTGTACCTCGTTGACTACGCGACCGAAATAGGAGCAAGTTACATACTCAGAGGCATAAGATCCGCTCATGACTACGAATTTGAAAGGGGCATGAGACACACAAATTCTCAGCTCAAAAAAGACATTACGACTGTATTCTTAATGCCTCCCAGAGATTTAGCAGAAGTAAGCAGCAGCATGGTAAAAGGTCTAATTGGCCCTGAAGGGTGGGAAGAACATGTTGCTAAAATGGTACCTCCTGCAGTATTTGATGAAATTAAAGCTAATCATTAATTCATAAAATTCACTTTAAGATTCTGATTTTTGATGCAAATTAGGCGCCCAAATACAATTATAGTATAACACTAACGACTAAAGTTAACCTCTCGATAAAATGCGCGTAAAAAGAAAATACATGAAAACGCACCTCACCCGTCCCCGTAAGGGAGGAGCTGCAAAACGTCGCCGCCAAAACGATCAAAAAAAGCGATTAATTGCTCTTGGTGTCAGTGAAGAGGAAGTGATAAAAATGAGCCCCAGAGATGTTCTTACGATGCTCAAATACCCAGCAAAGATTAAAGGGTAATTTTGTTAAGCTTGTTCTTAATTAGTTTCTTTATCAAATCTAATTAATAATATCAGAAAATATTAAGGATATTATTTGCCAGCGTCGGGGTCCACAGGGGCCTGCAAAAGATCTGACAATTCAGTAGGCATGTTGCTTGGGCTGATACCATTAAAGAGTTTAGCTATCCCATGCGCTTCCTTCTGCATGACAAAGTTCGTAGAAAAGTTAGGCATTCTTTTGATCAACTTCATTGATCCAATCATCGCCCTCAAGGCAAGGCCTCTTTCCTGTCCATAATTTATAGTAAAAGCACGAGAATAGTCAGTGAGAGCCTTTGATCTCATCACTCCTATCTGGCTAGCAAGCTCTTGACGCTGCTCAAGAGTTTCATCAGAATCAGGGTCTAGCTCACTCAGTTCCGCATTAACTAAATTAGACAGTTCGTCAGTTGATTTTGCCCGCAAATAAGCAATCTGCGCCATATGGTGAACGTTAATCTCGGCTTTAATAGGGAGTTCATTTGGAGCAACAGTAAAGTCTCCAATGCCAGGAATCTCAGATTCCTTAAGCTCATACACCTCCATCATTAAACTTAAGGGCTTCCACTTTCCTTCAGCTAAATGAGACCATCCTTGGAAGAGCCTAATTTGATCTTGCCATTTGGCCCCTAAGTTTACTCTTTGTACCTTAAGATAAGGCTCCATCATCGAACTAAATTTACCTGTCCTCCGCAAACACTCCATGTAATAGAACACGGCCTGAGCACCAATAGAATCTTGCATCAAAGGATGCTTTGACTCAGCTAATCCTTTATAACTCTCCATTGCTTCAGCAAAGGCAGTTATGCCAGCGGCATAATCATTACGATTCCATAATTCCATAGCATCCTTCCAATCATCGGGCTCTCGCCATGAAATTTCATGAATACTAGCCAAGGAGTAACCTGCTGCTGCTGACCCGTCCTCAAATTGGCTAACGTATAAATTATTATCATCAGCCTTTGTAACGTAACCAGGAAAGTCCTGTTTGTTCTTACCCATTGTGAGAGTAGCAGCAATGGGTTTGGCTAATGATTTCGTGGAGATTCCTATGGAAAGGGAAATTATAATTAAAAATGGTTTAATGTAGTTTTTCATTCAAATGGCTTGGGAGAATAAAATATTTGGAAGCTATGCGAGTACTCAGATTATTAATTGGCGAAAGGATCCTTATCGTTCTCTTTGCGATACTCTCCTTCCAATGCAACATAGATGGACCTCAATATCTGATATTCAGTATCATATTGATCGAAATACTTAGCCCACTTAAATCCGCTAACATAAGCTAGTCGGTAAGCTTTTTCCTTTTCTCCAAGGTCGTTTTGGATTTCTGCGGACCGAGCAACGGCAGGTAATGCATACTCAATTCTGGATCCGTACCTTCCATACACATTAACATACGCACTTAGGGCTTCGGGGAATTTGTTCTGCTGATCCCGAGCCTTACCTAATTGATACCATGCCTCAGGACTCCTGCTCCCTGCCCATTTTTTATTAGCAGTAAATTCGGTCCACCTCTTTTCGGCCTCAGGCCAATCTTTCCTCTTGGAGTAATAGGAGGCTCTCTCATAAGCTGATTCGCCCGCGATATTGTTATCTCCTGTGTTTTGAATGACCCAGTCAATATTCTTCAATGCTAGTTCGTGCTTATTTTTATCTGTGCCCTTTAAATAAATTTTTGATAATGCGTTATATGCAAAGTCCTTAGCTTCCACTCCTGGTCTTTCAACTATTTCATTGAACCAGGGAACCGACTCAGTCGGATTACTTGCCCTCAAAAAACCTCCTACCCTTGCAAGAACATAAGGAGCCAACACCTTTTTATCAAAACTTCTAAGCTCTGCAAATGCAGTGTTTATTTCCGCATTAGCTGTAGCAGGATCATCCTTTTTAATTTCTTCTAGAATATCAACTCTAGAAACTAAAAGCCATGCCAAGACAGCCTGAGGTTGTCCGGGCTTAGTAGCCATTTCTTTTAACTTTTGAATTGTCTTATCTTCACCGAATAATTTAATTGAAACATCCCCATACTTTGCAACTGCCTTTTCAAGATCAGCGTTTTCCTGACGGCCTAGCTGATCGATAATACTCTCCATTTTATCCAGACCTTCCTGGCCCCTGTTAACGGATTCATGGATGAGTGCCTCTAATGCATTAGCAACTACTTGCGGCTCAAGAAAATTGTCCGGGTAGCTAGTAACGAATTCATCATAATAGTCAGCCGCTTCCTTATATTTTTCCTGAGAATTTGCTACAACTACAAGCTGACTTAACGATTCAGCAGCGACCTGATAATGCCCAGTTTTTTCAGCTATTGACTTCCCTTTGACATAAGATTCTTGAGCAGCAGGCCACTCTTTCTGTGCCTGCAGAACATCCCCTCTTAGATTCAAACTGCGGTCATAAATGTCACTCCCAGGATGGCGCTGCTCAATCTCATCAAGCTTTTCCAAACACTGTACCATTTCATCAGTAGCAAAGTGACAAGTGGCTCTATCTAAAATAGCAAATGGCCTTAACGATGATTCAGGATAATCCTTTAGCCATTTTTCAAGAAGCGGTGATGCTACAGCCCAATTAAGCAGCTTCACTTTATTAGCTCCACGATAGTAACTAGATTCTTCAAGGTACCCGCTCTTAGGGTATTTTTTTACGTGCTGCTCAAGTATCTCATCTGCTTCTTCATATTGTCCATCATAGTAATAGGATCCACCCAAGCAAAAAAGACAAAGATCTTGTTGCGGACTATCATCTGGTAACTTAGGTAAAATACTAACAGCAATTTCGATGCATCGTGCGTAATCACCTCTACGAAACAATTGTTCCATAAGCATACTCTGAACATCTGGTTCTAATTCGTGACCCGGATACTTCTTTAAGAAATTCATCCCATGGTGTTGCGCTGAAAGCAAATCTCCGATAGAAAACGCACATCTAGTAGCATTGTATACAAGATCAGGATGAAGATCTTTTTTCCCATCCAATGATCTAGCGATTGGATAGTTCCTTGTCATGTAATCGTAAGTAGCGTAAGCGGCACGGAAACTACCATTCTTTTCATAGATGTAGGCCAAGAGCCTTAGAGCAGCGATATCTACTGTCGTACCTCCAGAAATCTGAGCTTCATATTTATCAATCTCTTTTTGGATCTTCGCTCTAGTCGCATCACCCTTTTCAAAAGACATTCTGTCCTGAAGTTCGGAAATTACATCTTCAGTCCGAGGAACGAGCGTGAAAAATCTAAGTGCTAAAGCATCAAGATTCTTCTCACCACTCGAAGCGTCTTGGGCAAGCTTAAGAGTCCTTTCATTGAATTTATACTTATAGCTATCAAAAGGTGAGAAACGTAGTGGCGCATCATTTTTATCCATGAAAGCAATACCATCAGCTGGTAGCGCTTTTTCTATCCACTGATTGGCAAGATCAAAGAAAGCAAGATGTAGCATTCCTTTATCTCGGTCCCTTAACTTGTCATGATTGTCATATACCTTTTGAATTTTTTCAGTCGCTTCAGCCACATTACCTAACCTCGCATGGCAAACGCCCATATTAATATAAAGCTCAGCACCGTTGTACGTTCCCTTCTCAGGCTTCTCGCTGATAAACTTGTCGTATATTTTTAATGCCCCTTTGTACTCTTCAGCGCCCTGCTCAGCCGTACCCCACCGGTACAGCGCAACTTTGTGATAGTGGTTACGAGTGTTTGGGATACCATCGGCTACCTTGTTTGGGAAATTTTTATATGTAATCTCAAATTGTCGAGCCGCCTCTTGATATTTTTTTTGTGACATCTGACAAAGTCCAAGATGATAGTGAAGTAATCCAAATGCCGGGCCATAATACTTCATAGCGTCTTGGCTATGGTCACTTATGACAGACATCAATACACTTGATGCTTCTGACCACTTTGCTTCCTCCATGAGAGTAACAGCCTTACGGTAATTATCATCGACTGGATTTTGAGCATCTGATCTTTCTATATTTAATACAAAAAAGCTCAGGCAAAAGAGTGTGTGAAAAGTAATAATTCTAAGATAACGCATTACTTGTTTTTCCATGTAGTGGTTTTGGGCTTTGTTGGGGCTTAACAGTTTACAATATAAGCATAAAAAGTATACCGCAGATGAATATTCTGTTAAAAGTAGTTTTTATCTATCTTTTAGCTAACCGGTTCATTTCCAGTTTAATTTCATCCACTCCCTCTATTAAACGAAGAAACACTAAAAAGATTAGGTGAGAGAAAGGTTATTCTTCCTCGTCCCGGAAACCAGTCATTGTGATATTTTTTATCTTTACTGACGCCAAAGCATTAACAACGTCTATAAAACGTTGAGTTTTACCGTCATCATCTGCTGCCACAGTAACCATTGGTTTACTGCCTCCATTATCACATAATTGCTTATATTCTTTTAATCGGCTTCTTAATTCAGGCAAACGATCAGCACCCTTAGTCCCACTAGTTTGAATATTATCCCCATCATAAGTAATATTGCCGCTCGGCCCAATGACTATAGCGACAGGATCAACTTTATCAGGATTCTCTGTAGGAATTTGGGTTGGTAAAACAATTGAAAGGTCAGTCTCATCTGGTCTCAGCGTAGCTGTAACAAGGAAGTAAATGAGCAGAAGAAATGCAACGTCAACTAAAGACGAAATATCCAATTCCGGATCCTTATCAGCCTCTTGCCTGTATCTCCTTTTTCTCGCCATGCCAATTAATCAAACTTTCCTGTTTTTAAAGATCCAAAGACTACCTTATTAATTCCTCCCAGAGCCGCCGCTTTCGTTACTTTTTTAACATCTCTAACAGACGCATCGCGGTGCGATCTGAGCAAAAGAGAAGGATCAGTACCTGTGTTCTTGTACCTGTCATTCCAAGCCGTCACCCTCTCGGTTATTTCATCTTCTGTTACAGTGACCTTTCCATCACCAGCTGTGAAGGTTCCATCCGAGCGAATATTAAAAATGATACGCCCTTTTGCATTTTCTGGCCGGATAGATTCATCAGCAACTGGAGGTTTGATCTGATCATCCACTCTAACGGTCACCATTCTTGAAGCCACCATAAAAAAGATCAACAAAAGAAAGACCATGTCAATCATAGGTGACATATCCATCTTTGGATCTTCTTCCTGATCCTCCAAAACGGACTGAAGTTTGGATGAGGCCATTCTCTTCTTATCCCAGTTCTAGTTCTTTCTTTTCACTTAAAAGAAATTTGCCTTTTGCCTATTAAGCTTGAAATCCTTCTGGCACTTTAGCCATGGCTTGATCTGAATTAACAGCTTGATGACTAGCATCTAGCATCTCAGACAAGTCGTTATGGCAACTAGCAACCAAACCATTTAACTTATTCCTTAAGAGGAAAAAGAAGAAAATCGAAGGAATTGCTATTATCAGTCCTGAAGCTGTTGTCACCATCGCGAGTCCGATGTCACCAGCCAGAACAGACGGGTCAGCCTGACCTTGAGATGCGAGTGTATTAAATGCACCCATCATACCAACGACCGTTCCCAACAGACCCAGCATAGGAGCTATCTGACCAATGACCCCAAGATAACCAATCCAAGTTAAGTGTCCGCGATTCTGCTTCACTGTAAATTCAGCAATAGCATCTTCAACATCTTCTCTTCCTAGGCTCTCAGTGTCTGTCGCGTCAACATTTGGTAATGCCGCTGCCACCATCATTCCTAAATAGGTGGGGCTCGTTGATGCAACTTCAATGGCACTGCGGACACGGCAATTTGCCATATGATCATGAAGGCTTACCTTTAAATCAGGTGGATTAAATTTACTCTCTGTTAATTGCATGAAATTATATACGATAAGTGCTACCATCGCGATAGAAGCTAGGAGCAGCGGAAGCATCCAGATTCCTGCATCCGTAACATTATCTAGCATGGTTTTCTTTGCGACAACATCATCAGCCTCAGCATCAGCATCTTGCGCTAAAAGCTCAGGCGCGGAATAGAAGAGGAAAGTTAGGACAGCAAGGAAGGCTGCAAAAATATAAAATTGTCTACCTTGAAAGGGCTGCTTGTGATTTAACGGAGATTTAATCATTGGTTTATTTTGCTTAAAAAATCTTATCAATATCCTTTGAGAATCAATTCAATATTTACTAATAATACAATTGCTCAAAATACAAATTTGCACTGTTTTAATCAAAAAACAACTATTTTGAGAGCTTAAGTGGATCAAAAAGATAGCCTATTATAGGCCATTTAAGATATTCGTTACAGCTGGCATTAATTTATCAGCTATCTCACTGGCTCCTAGGTCCGTCACGTCAGTTTCCCCGAGGAAATACTCAATAGTTTGTGGGATCATTCCGTGAAGATTAACCCATTCGATTTCATTTTTTTTACAGTAATCAGAGGCCGCAGCATAAAATCGCTGCAACTCAAGAGCAATTGTTTCCGCTCTAACGCGATGACCTGAGCCCATGCCAGGCACAGGCTTTGTTGGATAATGGACTGAAGTCATCAAAGAAAGCTCATCCTTAGCAAGGCTTTGATTGTGAATGGACGGTTCACCAACGACTAATAATCTACACTCGCTCTTAATTGCCAGTTCCGAGAAAGCTTTAATCCCATCAATGAACTCCTTTAACGGATCATTTTCATCTCGCTTCATATGCTCCAATTCGGGACAGGATCGGTAATATAGCCTGTCACGGAAAAGAAGATCCCTATGATAATTAGGAGCATTCAATGGTTTCCATACCTCCTTCAAATGTCTTCGCGTCTTTTTATTGCGTATGAACCTCATCACGTGTGAAATCTTCGCAAGAGAATACTTTAAACCTCTAGGCACTCCCTTTCTTAAAGCATTAATTTTATCAGGATTATAAACATAATCTTCATAGTGCAAAGTGTCTCCGAATCCATAGCAGGAGACAATTAAATCGGGCTCATACCTTTTAACAATCTTCTCAGCATTAACAACTGATGGTAGTATGAACTGGCCATTTGAGGTCTTAGCCATTGCTCCCACTTCTATGTTCTTGCCCGTTTCTTTAGATATTCTATCGGCTAACTTACCCCACCAGGTATCCTCAGTTTTTTGAAATACTGTAGTCGTTGCATTTCCTCCGAAACAAAGAATTCGAATCGAATCAGCTTCTTGATCATCGTCCCAATCCGCCTTCCTTAATCGGTACCCATCAAAGCTATACCGAACATTACTTTGAATGCCTGGAATCTCGTTATTGAGAGTCAATGACACTCCCGGCTCCATGGGGACAGGAAAAAAAATGCGAATAATAATCTCCAAAAGAAGAAAGGTAAATCCTCCGACACAAACGCCCAAAAAAACTAGCTTACTATATTTCATCTTTATATGATCTTACTCTTATTGACTCATGCCCTCGTGGATTCTGAAAAGTTATGAACTGAAAAAGAAACCATATAAGCAGGAGACAACAATCAATTCAATTCGATAATTTCATCATGATATTTTCCCGAAGGAAGATCCTTCATCTGTGTTGAACTATTGCGCACAACCACCGAACCTTGGAATATCGTACCTTTATTAAAAGCAACTGGCCCTTCGACTTGGAGATTTTTACAATTCAGCAAAGAGGGAACACCTAACTGAGTAGCCAAATTCAATTGGTCAGCTC
The DNA here is from genome assembly GCA_902591645.1 of uncultured Verrucomicrobiota bacterium. The sequence continues at coordinate 18,587 of CACJBM010000011.1, forward strand.
TCGCATAAAAACTATCATCCAAACTGATGATCGGAGGCGTTCCGTGCCTTTCCGGTACGAGCTGAATCCGGAAGTCATCCGTCATTGAGTAAGCATCAGATTGCAATGCAAATAAGTCCTCTGACGTCTTAACCGGAGCGAACCTCGACCGCGGAACATTCAATGCGACAGAGTCCTGAAAGCATTGAATAGCTGTTCCCATAGCCACTTCAAGCTGATAGACTGGTAAAGAATTGATGTCCGTTGGATCAACTGTTTTGCGATTCCTTATTATGGGAAGCTCAAGAATCCCTCCCGAATTCATCATGTGCTCTTTCAATGCATCTAAACGGATCCAAATATTGTTAGTATTAAAATAGCGATGCTTGCAAATGTCTTGGAAAGACGATGCATCTTTTTCCTCACATTGCGCTATTTCTCTTAAAAGCAATGAGCCCGTGTCTTTCCCTCTAGCCAAATGGCCTCCTTTCTTATCGGCTTCAGTTCTTTGTGTCACTTCCATCAAAAACGAAGCCCCTCCTTCCTTAAAACTATTTAGAATATTAAAATCAAGAGTTGCCCCAAGATTGTCAGCATTAGATATAAAAGCGAACCTTACGCCTTCATTAAGCAACTCATCTAGGAGACCAGTGCCCAGCAATGAAGGAAATATGTCCCCATGCCCAGGAGGACACCATTCAAGTTTGGGTGAATCTGGAAAATTGACTGGAGCAAAGCTATCCGCATTAATCTTCGGAACCCTGTTCTGCATAAGTTCAATGCTTTCTAGATTACCAAGGCCAGGATACTTCGACAGATAAGACTTTGTATCATCACTCGTAGAAAAACTGTTCATTAACAAAAATCGCAAATCTTCACTATAAGATGATCGCAAGTGAAGGAGTTGCTTAACAATAATATCCAGGAAATTAATCTTCCCTCTAACAGGAAGGAGTGATTTCACCTTCTCAAGACCCATCCCAGTCCCCATGCCTCCATTCAGCTTAATAATGACAGTTTCCCGCAATGAATTAATAACCTCCTCATTTTCACAATCCGGTAAATCATCATAATGATTCAAATCATCGACTGGCTCTATAGACTCTTCGGATATCTTTAAATCTTCACCATTACAAAGCTGTTCATACGCTCGCTGAAATGCAGAGATGGAAGCTTGATTGAGACCAGCCAAGCGCATTTTCTCTATGGGGCAATCAACTTCTGATGACATTAATTATACACTTCTCTTTAATAGGATTCCCATACTTGCCTCACTGAGGCAATGTCATTACAAAACAATTAGTTCCTCCCTCTGAGCTGGATAAATCAAGCTCTCCTCCATGAGCCAAAGCAATGACCCGCGCAAGACTCAAGCCCAGTCCAAATCCCGATTTACTTGGCCCCCTTGCCGTGTCTACTCTATAAAACCGCTCAAATATCTTCTCCTTTATTTCATCTTGAATCGCAGGACCAGTGTTACTAATTGATATTTGGTAACTATCGCCACTTTTCCTCAACTCACTTATTATTTTACCCCCTTCGGCTATATTATACTTGGTCGCATTGGTTAAAAGGTTTGATATGGCCAACCTCAAAAGACGTTCATCCCCATCCACTATAAAACCAGAGCTACCATTTTCAGATTGAAATGATATCCCCTCTTCAGTAGCTATCACTTCAGCATCTTCAACAATTTCAGACATTAGGTGCGACAGATCTAACTTTTGCTTTTCAATAATTAAGCTGCCTGCATCTGATCTTGAAAGCATCAATAGGCTGTCAATTATTGATCGTAATTGCCCTACCCTCTCAAGGACATCAACTAGCACCGTATCATGCTCACTGCCCTCTCCATGATCCTGCAACGCCGCCTCAATCTTGCCCTGCATAACAGCTAGCGGGGTTTTTAACTCATGCGAAGCATCCGCACTGAATCTCTTCATCTGACTGAAGGAAGACTCAAGCCTATCCATCATTTGATTAAGAACAGCAGCCAATCTCCCTAGTTCATCTTTTGAACTGACTCCCTGCACTCTTGCTCCCAAGCCTTGGGCTGTAATATTTTCTGCTGTAGCTATAATATTTTGTACAGGTCGAACGACTCTTCCTGCTATCCACCATGCACCAAAACCAATGATAATTAGAGCGAGTGGTAACGCCTCAAAATATCTTCGCATTAACTTAGACACCTCATCACGAATTTCCTTTAAGTCTATCGCCATGCGCACCTTGTACCCGTCGAAGGTCCTACACATTACTCTCCAGGTCTTATCTTTATACTCTACAGTCTCGTTAGATCCTCCAGGCTTCCATTCAATTTCCTTCCCCGGTTCTGGCCAATCAGGTTCTTTGTAGATCTGATTACCTTCGATGAGCGAGTCTTCCACTGACAATGGTGATCGATCAACGATACTCACATCAGAATCTTCAATTTCAGCCAGCTCAATTAATCTAACCTCTGCCCTTTCGGCACTCAAAGTGCCCACTAACTGAGTCTGAAGTAGCCCCCCCTCTTCCATGGCCTGAGCAGTCAAAACCATGTCTGCAGTAAATCCTTTTAGCTCATAATCTGCCTCTTCAGTCATGGTCTTACGAACCATGTTTGAAGTGAATCCCAAAAAGGCAATCAGTACAGTCCCTGACAACAATGCGGACCACAATGCTATTCGAAGCCGAAATGAGAGCGACACCGCCTATCCCTCCTCTGGATTGTCAGGATCTTGCATCCGATACCCCACTCCCCTCAGAGTCTCTATTAATGGAATCTCGCCTTCAATATCAATTTTTGATCGCAACCTCCTAATGTAAACATCCACGAGGTTCGTTCCTGGATCAAAATGATAGCCCCATACCTTTTCAAGTATCTGAGTTCTAGTGAGAACACGCCCAGGAGCTCTCATCAAAAAGGCAAGGAGAGAAAATTCTTTAGGTGTCATCTCAATCTGAACGCTGGACCTCACCACTTCTCTCTTCATGAGATTAGCGGACAATGTGCCAACGCTAAGTACACTCATTCCAGTCTCAGAAGAACGCCTCCAAATAGCACGCAACCGCGCAATGAGCTCTTCAACAAAAAATGGTTTTGGAAGATAATCATCTGCACCCAAATCTAGTCCTTCAATCCTGTCCTCGGTCTCACCCCGGGCCGTAATTATAATTACTGGAACATTATTGTGCCCAGCACGAATCACCTTAAGAATTTCAAGGCCACTGCGCCCAGGCAACATCACGTCCAAAACAAGAGCGTCATAAGATCTTGTCATTGCGTGTTCCATGCCCGAATCACCGTCCTGACAGTAATCCAATACAAAACCTTCCTTTTCTAACCCATTTTTGATGAGCTCGCCTATTTCGGTCTCATCCTCAACCAGTAAGATCTTCACATTAACAATATTACCCTAGCTCAGTGAAATTACAACGTATTGGAAAGGAATAATTAACATCAGGAAAAGGCCATCAAAATAGACTCAAACCCGGTCAATTATTGCTATAGGAACCCAAGAATCATTTTAGGGAATATCCCACAAAGAATCACTCCTGCAAGAAGAGCTATAATCACCACCCTAGACAATGTGCTAACCGTAAGAACCACTTGATCACGGCCTTTTTCAGATCCGCCCCAATACATTGCACGGATAATTTTAAAGTAATAATAGAAGCCAGCAGAAGCTCCCAACACAGCAAAGGTGACGATGTACCAAGACCCTGAGAACACTGCATATTGAATCGCTATATTAAACAGTAGGAACTTTCCAAAAAAGCCCACAGTCAATGGAATACCAGCAAGAGAAGCGACTCCAACTAGCATCGCGAAAGCCAGCAAAGGAGAACGCGCGCCTAAACCCCTAAGGTCATCAATGTTTTCTCCATCCGTTAATGAACTAACGATTGTTATTACTAAAAAGCATAACATCGTCATTAATAAATAACCGGCCAAATAAAATGAGATCGAATCCATTGGAGATGGTCCACTTAGCTTTGAATCGAATCCACTTTCCATGGCTGGCAACGCCATCATTAAAAAACCAGCATGAGCAATACTTGAATATGCCAGCAACCTTTTAACATTCGTTTGTTTAATTGCTATGAGGTTACCAAAGAGCAAAGTCACACAAATCAAAACCGATAAGATCAAGATTACAGAGCTTGAAGTTAAAGGTGAATTAATGAAAGGCTCAACGACTCTTAGCAGAACAATGAACCCTGCCGCTTTAGATCCGACTGAGAGAAATGCAGTGATTGGCATTGAAGTCCCCTGATAAACATCAGGGACCCAAATGTGGAAAGGAACTGCAGCAATCTTAAAACCAAGACCAACCATGAGAAGAGCGAATGCAAAGATAATAGATTTCTTCTCAATCTCTCCAGAATTGAGCACCTTTGCTATTTCACTAAGATCAAATTGACCAGTCACACCAAATGTCCAAGCAATTCCATATACCAAAAATCCAGTCGATAACGCTCCTAGAACTAAATATTTAACTCCAGCCTCAAGCGAGCCAACGTTCCTACGCATAAAAGAAACAAGCACATAAAAACCAATAGTAACTAATTCCAATGAAACGAAAATGGTAATCAAATCCTTTGCCGAAGCCATCCACATAAGCCCCGCACACACAAAAATAGGAAGACAATAGTACTCACCGATTCCTGAAGATTCATTACTCTGAGAAGTGTACTTTTTGAAAGCGGGAGAAAAGTCCTTAGCTAAAACAAGGACAAGTAAGGTCGTTAATATTGCTATAGCCTTATAAAACAAAGCCCACTTATCCACGTGATATATCCCCCAATAATCGTAGGAAGATTCAGCAGAAGGAACTGCAAAGATTAAAAATGATAAGATAACAAAAAGACCACTAATCCCCAAAACTGCAATTCCTGAACGGGACCGGTTAGATGAAAATGCCTCAATTCCCAGCATCGTAAAGCCGAGCAATAAAATAAGGATCTCAAGATAATATGCAGGCATAAATTTATCAGCTCGGTAACATGCTTAAAATTAAGTTAGGAAAAAATCCAGTTAACAAAAGCACTACTATCATCAATATAATTGGGATCTTATTTAATGAATCGCGCCTCACCAGGGTCAGACCTTGAGTCGAATCACCTTGGAAGACATTCCGATAGGCTCGAAGCATATAGACGGCAGAGATAACTACACCCCACAAAGCTAATATGGCTGCCTTTTGAAGGTTCCCCAATTCGCCAGCACCAGTAAAAGCACCAAACAAAATTGTCACTTCAGATGCAAAGTTAGCAAATCCCGGCAAGCCAATCGAAGCGAAAGTAGCAAATCCAAAACTCACAGCCAAGAACGGAACTTTGCTAGCCAACCCTCCTATTTCGGAAAGCTCTAAGGTGTTTAGTCTTTCTCTAAGCGAACCGCACAAAGCGAATAACAATGCAATCGAGATGCCATGAGCAAACATCATGAGAACTGCCCCGTTCCAGCCGATATGGTTAACGCAAGCAATTCCTAAAAAAGCATATCCCATGTGCATCACACTAGAATTACCTAACATCCTATCCAGATACTTTTGTGAAATTGTCACCAGTCCCACGTAGATAATGTTCCCCAATAGCAAAATTAGGATCAGACTCTCCCAAGCCTCAAATCCCTTTGGAAGCATAGGCATTGCAACTCTTAATATTCCGTACAGACCAAATTTTTTAAGCACTCCTGCATGAAGCATTGAGACTGACGTCGGAGCAGCAGCATAAGCAGGCGCTGCCCAGCTATGGAAAGGAAATAAAGAAACCAATATGCCAAAGCCGAGGAAAAGGGGTAGGAAAATCCACTTTTGCACTTCTTGGTCTAAATTCACATTTTCTGCATTAGCAGTAAGCTCAGCAATATTGAACGTTGCGGATCCAGCACTAGTTAAGTTCGAATACAATGCTATCAATCCTCCTAACAGGACTAAGCTTCCTACTCCAAGATATATAGTTATCTTCCAAGCAACGGCTAACTTTTCTCTCCCGTGCCCGTAAATCCCTATCATCAAAAATGTCGGAATGAGTGCTAATTCATGAAATGCAAATAAGAAAAATAAATCTGTAGAACAAAAGGCTCCCAATGCACCAGCCGAAATGAGTAAAGGGGAAATATGAAAAAGCTTTACTCTCCCATCAGGGGCCTTCTCAGGTGAAACGTAAACCGCACAAAAAGTCACAATCACTGTGAGCAACAGAAGAACTCCACTCATCCCATCAACAGCAAAACCCAAGGTCAATTTAGGGTTTTCAAGTATGACTCTGGAAGTCTCAAATATTAAATCTTCTCCACCTCGCCTCATTAATTCACTAATCACAATGATGCCAAGGATCAGGTTCGCTCCGGCCGCACCAAGGGCAGTCTTTCGACCTTCTGCTCCCAGACCAATGGCCAAAGCCGCAATGACTGGGATGAAAACTATTAGATCAATAATAGGCATTTGTTCTATCTATCCAATCGCGGCATTAATAATATAAAGGACGAGAATGACACCCACTCCAAACAAGAATGCGTAACCTTGCAAATTTCCAGACTGCACACCCCTCAAGACCGCTCCAATCTCAGTCACTAACCGAGCACCACCACGGACAAGTAATTTATCAATTAATAGTTCGTCTATTTGCTTGGCAACCCAAGCAACAGCGTCCTGGAAAATTCTAACAAGTATGATGTATGTCTCATCCAAATAGAATTTTTTTGCTAAAACCTGAACAGGGTAAGGCTCTTGGTCCCGTCCGCGATAAAGAAAAAATCCAGAAACAATACCAGCAATACCTATCGCAGTAAGAATAAAAGGAAGCGCTCCTTTAGGATGAGGAATGTTCTCAGGATGCACAAACCAGCTGTAGGAAAAAGTTTGCCCAGCAAATATCGCTCCAATTGTTAAAACTAGTAATGGAACAAGCATCAGAAGAGGAACTTCCTTAGCCTCTTCCGCTGACCATGATCTGGCCTTCCCCAAGAACACTACCACGCAAAGACGAGTCATATAAAAAGCAGTGAGGAAAGCAACGAATGAGCCAATCACCAGCAGTATAGGTTTATTCAAAGCTACAGTCATTATAGCATCCTTACTATAAAAGCCACTGAGGGGATAAATTCCAGCCAAGGCAGCCGTCGCAATTAAGAAGGTAATTGATGTTATCTTCATCGGTCCAATCAGTCCCCCCATCTTCCAAATGTTCTGTTCATGATGGCATGCATAAATAATCGCTCCAGATCCGAGGAACAGTAGCGCTTTGAAGAAAGCGTGTGTGTACAAGTGAAAGAATCCGGCATTTGATGCACTCTCTCCCAAAGATTCACCACCGATCCACAGCCCAGCAAACCCAACTGCCATGATCATGTATCCGAGTTGCGATAAAGTTGAATAGGCCAGTATCTTTTTTATGTCATTTTGCTGAGTAGCCATGAGTGCAGCAATCAGAGCAGTAATAGCTCCAACGTATTGAATGACCGAAGCCGCAGTAGGAGCCTCTTCAATTAAGAATAAAACCTTAGTCAGCATGAAGACTCCAGCTGCCACCATAGTTGCGGCATGAATTAAAGCCGAAACAGGTGTCGGCCCTTCCATAGCATCCGGAAGCCACACGTGCAGTGGAACTTGAGCAGATTTACCAATGGCACCACAAAAAATACAGAAAACTGACCAGTTCAGTAAGCCGGCATCATATTTCCCATTCCTCAACGACTCTTCAATCTCTACAAAATTGACACTACCAAAAGCTCCCCATATTAGAAGAATTCCAATCATAAAACCAAAGTCACCAATGCGGTTCACAAGGAATGCCTTCTTCGCTGCTTCGGCTGCTGTGTTTTTATGATACCAGTGTCCAATGAGAAGATAAGAACTGAAACCAACCAGTTCCCAAAAAATAAACATCATCGCAAGATTGTCGGCAAAAACAATTCCAGTCATTGAAAACATGAAGAGTGAAAGTCCGGAAAAATAACGAGCCTTTCCTGCATCCTCTTGCATATATCCCAATGAAAAGAGATGAACCAAAAAACCTATGAGAGTGACCACAAGAATCATCCCCAGACCTAGACCCTGTAACTCTATCCCAATATCCAATTCAAAATCTGCAATCTTTATCCAATTAAAAGATCCAAGATCACTTAAATCGCTTTGACGGATAAGACCAAAAGTTAATACTAAGCAAATTGCCGCTGAAAGCGTTGAGACATATGCACTGATATTTGCCTTTTTCCTTAGAAAAAGAAGATTAGATGCAGCTGCAGCTAATGGTAATAAAAGAATAATAAATGCAGTCGTCATCTGTCTTATCCTTTCATGCTTCTCAGCTCTTCAACTTCTACGGTTTGACGCGATCTAAAAAGAGCAACGATTATAGCCAAACCAACAGCCACTTCAGCAGCTGCAACTGTAATAACAAAAAACACCATCACTTGTGCGTTATATGAGTGCGCAGGCAATCCCTCTCCTCCGCCAAATCTCCAAAATGCAACTAAGGTCAAATTAGCGGCACTGAGCATCATTTCGAGGCTCATTAATATAACAATTATATTGGTCCGGATCATGACTCCACAGAGTCCTATCGCAAATAGCAGACCGCCCATCAAAAGGTATTCATTTAAAGTAGGCATGAGACAATTAATTGTTTTCCGAACCCTCCTTCCCTTGCCTGCGACTAAGAACAACAACACCAATGGTAGCAACTAACAAAAGGACTCCCAGCACTTGTAAATGAAAATTGTAATTCGTGAAGATTTCAACCCCAATCATTTTTACATCTTCATGTGATAAATTCTCTGGGAATGGAACCATCTTTTGTTTTCCATCCTCATATCCACCAAGCACAGAAATTAGTTGCACAATGAACCCAAAAAGAACAACTACTCCTCCCCCCACTGCCAAAAAGTTCCAATCCTTACTTTTCTCTTCTCTTATATCAAGAAGCATAATAATAAAGAGGAACAGCACCATCACAGCTCCGGTATACACGAGGACCTGAATTATACTTATGAAATAAGCATTAAGGGTCACAAACAAAGCGGCTAACCCTAAGAAGGAAATGACAAGGCATAGTGCACTCGACAGTGGGTTGCGGCAAACAATCACCATTATACCAAACCCGAGCATCAACCCTGAAAAAATGTAAAAAAGTAGCGACATCAAAAATATTCAGACTTTCTATTTTAATGTGTTCCACTTGTTAACTAGGCCCTCTCGAACGCCTCCTATTTCATAAAGCTTCTGCTTACCATGAACCATTTCATCTCTGGAATGGCCTGAGATTGCATAATCCTTACGAAGAAAAATTGCCTGCTCAGGGCACACTTCCTCACACATCCCGCAATAAATACAACGGATCATATCAATCTCAAATTTCCTGGGTCTTTTTTCAACTTTGGACCACTGATCCTCAGAGGGAATTTCTTCAGGAATGATAGTGATGGCCCGGGGCGGGCAAATGAATTCACAGAGCTGACATGAAACGCACCGCTCTCGTCCATGCTCATCAGTAACTAATGCAGGAGCGCCTCTATAATGTTCCGGCAGATTATCATCCCACTTTTCCTCGGGGTACTGCATCGTTACTTTCTTTTTTCTTCTGAGTATCCGAATCGCATGTCCGAGAGTGATGCGCAGACCTTTCATAATTGCTGGGAAGTAAAACTTCTCAAGAATAGTTAATTTGGGACGCTCTACAGTGATAGCCATATTTAAGAAGAAGAGTCCCGAGTTAAAATTAAAATTCCAGCAGTGATGAAAATATTTACTAACGCGAGTTCAAAGAAGATGATCCAACCGAGCTTCATTAGCTGATCATAACGAAATCTAGGAAGCGTCCAACGGACCCATATGAAAAATAAAATAAAAGCGATTACCTTGGCAAGAAACGTTCCTATATGGATTAAGCCTAGCCACCAGGGAACTTGCTCCGAGCCCCCGGCCACATTCATTAGGTATGCGTCCAATCCAAAGGGAAGTGACCAGCCACCCAGGAACAAGGTCACGATGAGACCTGATCCAATGATCATTGCTGCATATTCACCCAAAAAGAAGAGGGCAAACTTCATTGAAGAATACTCAGTATGATAACCTGCAACGAGCTCCGTCTCACATTCAGGCAGGTCAAAAGGCAATCGGTTCGTCTCGGCAAATATCGAAGTAGTAAAAATTATAAAAGCAATGAATGCGGGGAAGAGGAGAAAGAATCGATCCACTCCTCCATTCCAAATTGCCCCTTCACCCCAGAAGGGCAGCAAAAGCCATCCATTTCTACTCTGCTCCCAGACAATTTCACTAAGGTTTAACTCTCCAAATATTAAAAGGACAGGAACCAGAGACAGACCAAGTGAGATTTCATAAGATATCATTTGGCTACTGGACCTAACTCCTCCAAGGAAGGAATATTTTGAGTTTGATGCCCACCCCGCTAGAACAATTCCGTAAACACTAAGCGACGCGATAGCAAAAATAAAAAGAGGCCCGACGTTAAGGTCCGCTATTACCATTTTCTCACCAAATAATTCACTGCCGAACGGAAGGACCGCACAAGTTAGTAGCGCTGGAACCATCGTGAGTGCCGGAGCAAGCCAATAGTAAAATTTATTCACATGGCCTGGAGTGAAATCTTCCTTAAGAAGAAATTTTATTCCGTCTGCAATGGGTTGCCCAAGACCAGCTAGTCCAATCTTAGTAAAAGGAATACCCACCCGATTAGGCCCTACCCTCTCCTGAATCACGGCACTCACTCGTCGCTCAGCCCAAACGGAATATGCCACCATTGGTAATATGACTGCAAATATTACCAAGACGATTTTGACGAAAGAAATCAGAATCGGTATCAATTCAATATTGGCTAATATATTTCCAATCTCCATTTATCCTACTATGAGCCCTTGTTTAACTCTCTGCGCTTCTCGTTCAAGAAGCGGTATAGTTTCTTTAGTTTCAATGACCGGAACACCCTTCTCTCCTATTCCTGACAAGGTGAGCCCCTTCAGGACCGGCACGACACTTGCCATTTCAGAAAAAAGGTCCGCCAATTCAGATATGAAATCCTTCCCATCCATAGCACGGTTAAGATCTTGCAAAATCTCCCAATCATCCTTGCTATTTCCGGGCGGTTCGATCGCCTTATTTAACAACTGCAATCGACCCGTTGCATTAATCATTGATCCTCTTTTCTCTGCATAACCTGCCCCAGGAAAAACAACACCTGATAATTTTGCTGTTGGATTTGCTAAAATGTGTGAAGAGACTAAAAATTTCAACTTACTCAAAACCTCATCATCAAAACCATTACGCGTAATATTTTCACCGTAAACCAACAGAGCTTTAATTGATCCGGACTCGATACCTTTTTTAATTGAATTAATTTTTGATCCAGGGCTACGGAGCTTCAGTATAGCTTTGGCTCCATTTGTGTTCGGTCTCTTATCCACATGACTAAGGTATTCGTCTCCTTCACCATGACACTTCAGTGTGTCGACGTTCTTAGTTTCTAATGTGTCAGCTAAAGTTCGAATCAAATATAACTCCTCATTCGTCATTCGCGACGATGCAATGATTGCTACTTCATCACCTTTGTACTTAAGCAGTCCCTCGGCAGCCCTCCGAATCGCTTGAGGCCAATTCACAGTTTCGTGAGATTTGCCCTTCTTAATCATCGGGTCAGTAAGACGCGCACTACTTTCAAGGAGATGATAATTGAGCCTTCCGGAATCACACATCCAAGAAGAATTCACTTCATTGTTTTCTCTCGGAGTTTGCCTATAAATCTTATTTTCTCTAGAACTTATCAGAATGTTACAACCTCGGGCACATCCATTACAAACTGACTTTGTTTCACGCATGAACCAAACCCTCATCTTGAACCTAAAGTCATTAGAGGTAAGTGCTCCGACAGGACAAATATCCACTGTGTTTAATGAATAGTTATTGGCCAAAGGTTTATCAGGATGAACCGTCAAAACATTGTGGCTACCCCTATCAACAAAACCCAGCACATCATCATCAACTATTTCCCGTGTAAATCGCACGCACCGCGAACAAAGAACGCACCTCTCGTCATCCAAGCGAATCCGCGGTCCGATATCGACGTTCTTAGGTTTCTTAACCTTATTTTCGAGGAATCTCGATTCACCCTTCCCATGCTCAACACTGTATTCTTGGAGGGTACATTCTCCTGCCTGATCACAAATAGGACAATCAAGAGGATGGTTTATTAGAAGAAATTCCATCACACCCTCACGGCACTCCTTAGCCAAGGTTGACTGTGTTCGTATCCCCATGCCTTCTGCCACAGTATTAGCACAAGCTATAACTGGACGAGGCATCCAGCTGATTTTAGCATGCCCATCATTGTCCCGTTCTGCCTCTTGACCAGGAGCTGGTCGAGGCGGCATTCCCATTTCAACTAGGCACATTCTACAATTTCCCGGGGAACTAAGTTTGGGGTGATAACAATAATGAGGAACTTCTGCTGACGCTTGCTTACAAGCCTCAATCATGCGAGTGCCCTTTTTTACCTGAATCCAGTGCCCGTCTACTTGAACGTTCACTAAGTCTTCAGTTTGTTTGTTTGCAGCGGACATTAACAAATTCAATGCTTAAGGCCAGCCGCTGCCGCCTTCGATTCAGGATTAAGCTCTTTGCCGGCATTTCTCCGGCTCGTATGTTTCTTGAAATCTTCTGGAAACTTCGCAACGAAGCTCTGAGTAGGCCAAGCGCACGCTTCTCCGAAAGCGCAGATGGTCCTTCCTGCTATATTGTCTCCTACCGAAGTTAAGGTCTTCAAATCAGAAGGAACTCCTGAGCCTGAAACCATTCGATCAGTAATTTTTTTCATCCAAAGCGAGCCTTCTCGGCACGGAGTGCATTGCCCGCAAGACTCATGGGCATAAAAAGTATTTATATTATTCAGTATCCATGCCATGTCCCGACTATCATCCATAACAATGACTCCTCCAGAACCTGCCATAGAGCCACACGCTGCCATCGTATCGAAATCCATTGGAATGTCATTAATGCCAATTGTCCTCTCTGATTCGCCGGCACCAATTGTATATTTCTCACCTGCCCGCAAGACTTTCGCTGATGACCCGCCCGGTATGACACCTTTAAGCTTACGGCCCTTTCTCAATCCTCCACAAACATCATTAATCAGTTCGCCCATCGTAATTTTACCAACCTCCACCTCAAAGTATCCAGGCTTCATCACGTCACCACTAACACACAAAATTCTAGTTCCCGTGTTCCGTGGAGTGCCTATCTGTGCGTACTTTTGTCCACCCATAGCAATGACATGTTTTACGTGGCACAATGATTCTACATTATTAACTATAGTTGGACACATATACAATCCAAGCGCTGCAGGAAAGTACGGAGGCTTAATTCTTGGGTAAGGCCTCTTCCCTTCCAGTGATTCAATTAGACCTGTCTCCTCACCGCAAATGTAGGCACCTGCACCACGGTGCACATATATCTCACAATTAAATTTCCCTCCTAAAATTTTCTTCCCCAAGAAATTTTTCTTCCTGGCCTCTTCTATAGCGTCCTCTAGAATTTTAGCCCCTTCTGGAAATTCTTCTCGGATATAGATATATGCGACCTTGGCTCCTACCGCATAACAGGAAATCAGCATCCCTTCTATGAGCTGATGTGGATCCTGATGCACAATGTACCGGTCCTTAAAAGTGCCCGGCTCAGATTCATCGCAATTACAAATTAGATAGACTGGTTTTTTATTATTAGGAGGGATAAACCCCCACTTGACTCCAGTCGGAAATCCTGCACCTCCTCTACCACGTAGACCCGAAGCTTTAACCTCGTCAGTGACTTCTTGAGGTTTCATCTTTAAGGCCTTCTTCAGATCCTTATATCCACCATCTGCAATGTAAGATTTAATAGACGCATCCCACCCGCGGCGATCAACATTGCGGAAAATCATCCTATACTCACTCTTGTGAGGTTCCTTTCCTTTTATGTATTTCGGGACTGCCATTAATCGTATTTTTCAATAATTTCAGCCACATTGTCAGCCTTCACAGATTCATGAAACTCATCACCTATCAAACACACAGGCCCCGTACCACAGCTGGCTAAACACTCCGCAAACTCAATACTAAATTTACCATCCTCAGAAACTGCTATCGGATTATGATGCGAAACCTCAGACCTATCGATACCAGCGACCTCACAAAACTTTTCCATCGTTTCATAACAACCAGCCATCGCACATGAAAGGGTACGGCACACTCGGATATGATATTTTCCAGGCGCCGTCTGCCTGAATCCTGGGTAGAAAGTTACGAGTTCCAGAACATGAATCGGTTCAATGTCTAGTTTTTCAGCAACCCAATTAATGCTCTCTTCATTGATGTGGCCGTATTCTTGTTGCAACAAATGCAAAAGGGGCAAAGACGCACTCCTCTTCTGATCATTCGGATAGTGGCTAATGTACTCGTTCGCCTGGTTATTTAATTCTCTAGAAACTTCCATATTGTTTACTAGCGGTCACATTCCCCCATCACAAAATCCAAACTGCCAAGAATAGACACCACATCACTAATCATGTGACCTGGTAGAAGTTTGGGAAGAATACTTAAATTCACAAATGAGGGACTCCTAATCTTGAGGCGATGCGGGACTCCTCCTCCCTTTGAATTAATATAAAACCCAAGCTCTCCTTTGGGATTCTCTGCGCCAAAATAAACCTCACCCTCAGGAGCATCAATGCCCTGCGTCGCCACAATGAAGTGGTGAATCAACTCTTCCATGCTCATTAGTACTCGCTCCTTGTCTGGTAAGGTCGATTTTGGATCAGTAATGTTGACTGGTCCTTTAGGCATTTTTTGACACACCTGACGCAGAATGCTCACGCTCTGCCTCATCTCCTCCATACGAACTAAATAACGGTCATAGCAGTCACCTACCTTGCCCACAGGAATATCAAAATCATATTTTTCATATCCAAGGTAAGGATGATTCTTTCTCATATCAAAGTCGACCCCTGAGCCTCTTAAGTTCGGGCCCGTCAAACCATACCCGATCGCATCATCCTTAGAGATGAATCCAACATCTTGAGTCCGTCCAATGAAGATAGGATTCCTTGAAAGTAATTTATCCACTTCTTCAATGACCTCACTGACCTCGTCACAGAACTTCAATACACCATGTATCGTATCTTCTGTCATGTCCCTTGTCTGACCTCCTACCCTAGTATAGCTAGTCGTGAAACGGGCCCCTGATATCTGCTCGCAAAGATCATAAACTGTTTCCCTCTGTGTGAACGTGTAAAGAAACACAGTCATGGCTCCTACGTCCATTGCGTAACAGCCAACACCTAATAAGTGTGCGGAAATTCTGGCAAGCTCACAACAAATGACTCTGACTGCTTGTCCTCGAGGAGGCAATTCCCAGCCCATTAATTTTTCAACTGCACAAGCGTAAGCAACGTTATTTGCTAATGGGGCAAGGTAATCAAGGCGATCAGTGTATGGAACGAACTGATTGTATTGCATATTTTCAGCAAGCTTTTCATCACCTCTGTGCAAGTATCCAACGTCAGGGTCTGCTTTACTAATGACTTCTCCGTCCAGTTCAAGAATGAGTCTTAATACCCCATGAGTCGCAGGGTGAGAAGGACCCATATTAAGTGTCAGCTTCTCGCCAACTAGATCATCCGTTTTTTGTTGATAGGTCTCGAGAGCCTGTGCCGCCTTAGTGGCTGCATCGGGCGTCTCAAATTCTTGCAAAGTGTCTGCCATTTGGGCTTACTAGGAACTCAGGTAAAGTCTTAGGATTACTGCTTACCGACCTTAATTATTAAGCACCCGGAACATCCCGCAAGCGCTATTTGTGAAATTTTTCACAAGCTCTTAACTTGTTGATTTTAAATTAGTTACTCGACAACTGAAATTGAGAGAATTGGGAGGCTTTCGTAAGCTCTAATAATGACAAGCCGTTCCAAATTTCAACCTAATCATAACTCATTGAACATGAGAGGATTGTAGTCCATTTCGAATCTAAATAGAACCAAGGATTTAAAATTTACGACCTACTTAACGAAGTCAAATATCAAAATCAAAGTACTCCGCAGCATTATTATAGCAGATGTCTTTAACTATAGACCCAACCAAGTTCACATCATTTGGAAGAATTCCCCCCTCAATCTCTTTCCCTAGCTTGTTACAAAGAATGCGGCGGAAATATTCGTGCCTAGTAAAACTTAAGAATGACCTCGAGTCGGTAAGCATGCCTACAAAGCAGGAGAGTAGCCCTAACTGGGACAATGATTCGATCTGACGAATCATCCCATCCATTTGATCATTAAACCACCAGCCACTGCCAAACTGCATTTTCCCGGCCACGCTACCATCCTGAAAATTGCCAACCATTGCACCGACCAATTCATTGTCTCTCGGATTAATAGGATACAGAATTGTTTTTGCGAGCTTTCCTTCCTTATCTAACCTAGAAAAAAGTTTAGACATTGGCTCTGCCACGGACCAATCACCTATAGAATCGCAACCAATGTCAGGCCCTAACTTGTCAAAGAGTCGGGAAGAGTTATTCCGGAGAGCGCCGAAATGATATTGTTGAACCCAATCCCGCTCCGCATCCATCACTCCAAAAAGATACAGCATGTGCGATTTGAACTTATTAATTTCAACTGAATTGAGCTGAACTCTTCCCCGCGCCTTATCAAAAATTGAGGAAATCTCTCTTTCCGTATATTCTTCTGCATAGAAAGTTTCGATCCCATGGTCAGACAAGCGACAGCCTCTGTCATGAAAGAACTGATGTCTGAACGATAGCGCATCAATAAAATCATCAAACGTTGATATATCAATATTGGAAACTGAGGACAATTGATTAACCCACCCAGTAAAGACTTCACTATTCTCTGGCATCATTGCTTTGTCTGGTCGCCAGGCAGGCAGGACCTTACATTCAATAGAATTATCATTAGATAAAAACTCATGATGACCGAGAGAATCACATGGGTCATCAGTTGTACAGATAGCTACAACTTTAGACTCTCTTATTAGACTCCTTGATGAAATACCTTCAGCGCCGAGCCTTGAATTGCATCGGTCGTAAATATCTTTGCTAGTCTCAGAGCTTAACAATTCAAAAACATCAAAATAACGCGCCAACTCAAGTTGATTCCAATGATAAAGAGGATTGCCTAAAAGTTTAGGCATTGTGTTAGCCCAGGCGGAGAACTTTTCCCAATCATCTGCGTCGCCAGTAACAATTTTCTCATTAATCCCATTCGAACGCATGGCCCGCCACTTGTAATGGTCTCCACCGAGCCAAAGCTCGGTTATCGTTTCCCAATGCTTATCTTCAGCAATTTCTTCTGGAGGCAAATGACAGTGATAGTCAATTATCGGCATTTCTGCCGCATAATCATGATAAAGCTGACGCGCAGCATCACTGGAAAGCAAAAAATCGTCGTGTATAAAATGTTTATCAGCCATATTTTACTTATCGAGTATGCATTTTGCCCCTTTATTATAAGTTTGTCAGCAGAGAATTGAATTTCTATTA
>CACJBM010000012.1 GCA_902591645.1 uncultured Verrucomicrobiota bacterium
AATCTTGGTTACTCAATGGCCGCGTTAAGCTTTGGCGGGGTATCAGTTTTTTTAATGATCCTTCCATTCTTTGCTAGCCCGAAGAAAATTAATAAAATAATCAAACAAGATAATCTTAATGAAATTCAGACCAAACCATCTTCACTCTGGTCAGGGATCATTCAAGCATTAAGACATAGGAGATTCTTGGCTCTCATTGCTCTTTTCGGAGGATCGCAAATGTCTTTTACCGTGATGACAACCGCGGCGCCATTCATTGCTATCGAATTACTTGGCGGTTCGGTAGGAGATGTGGCTCAACTACTTGGGCCCTTACTTGGAGTGGCCGTCATATGTTTCCTCTTCGTTCCGAAGGTCCAACAGCGGTTCGGCTGGCTACGCAGCATGCTATACGCTTCCATTGCCCTCTCTATTGTTTATGCTTGCTGCGGATTGCTAGGTAGAAGCTTAATTATTAGCCCGTTAATGACAGCTTCTGTGGTGTTTGGTTTAGGAGGCCCGATGGTCGCCGTGCTCCTAGGAGTCGAAGCCGAAGGCGTTGTCGACTGCGCCAAAGAAAGGGGCGGAGAGAGCCTCGTTGGAATTTATTGGGGAGCATTCAACTTTGTTGTTAAAATACTAAACGGAATTGCAATTTTATTGGCATCCATTCTAATTCAATTACATCAATCACAAGAAGGTTGGGAAAGTCTAGCAATACGATCGATGGGATTCTTGGCAGGAGCATGTCTCCTCGCTGGCGTCGGATTTTATTATATAATAAGTCCAAATAAAAAAAGAAGACACCAGCTCTCTAATTAATGAATCCTCTCAAAAAGAAGTGGTTCTGGGCAAGCATAGCAGCCATCATCATTATCCTTTGCCAATTCCAATTTGATCTAATTCGAACCGCACCCAAACTAATTCAATACATAGAATCTATTGGCATTATCGGAAAATTCTTATTCGTATTAATTTACATTCTGGCTTGCGTACTTCTTATCCCCGGATCACCCCTGACAATTGGAGGCGGTGCAACTTTCGGCTTTTGGAATGGTTTACTACTTGTTTCGATCGGATCAATTTTAGGAGCAGTGGCAGCTTTTCTTATCTCTCGCTATCTAGCTAGAGATTTCATCGAAAGAAAACTGAACCGAAATCACAAATTCTCCACAATGGACTCAGCCATTACAAAGGAAGGATGGAAAATTGTATTTTGGGCAAGGCTCAGCCCAATTATTCCGTTTTTTCTACTAAATTATGCCCTAGGTTTAACCAAAATTCGCCTACACACATACATAATTTCGTCTTGGGCGGGAATGATCCCCGGTACTGTTTTATACACTTACGTGGGTTCCTTGGGAAAAAGCATACTCACAGCAGGAAGCTCACCAGTGGACTGGATAATTCTTGGGATCGGCTTAATCGCCACTGTTTGCGTGACCCTTATTATTTCCAGAATCGCTAGGAAATCTCTTACATCCAAAGCTCAACCATAATTACATTCCTTCTAACGATTCAATCAGCAAGAAGTTGGCTCACCTGCACATAACTTGACCGTATGAGCAATTGCTCCTTCAACAAATTCCAGACATTCTACAGCGCCCTGAGGCTTGCCCGGTAAAGTAATCACAAGAGAATTTCCAACTACCGCAGCCAAGCCTCGTGAAAGGATTGCATTTGGAGTTATATCAACACTACGCATTCTCATCAATTCACCAAACCCATCAATTTCAACTCTCATAATCTCTCTGAGAGCCTCAGGCGTCACATCACGTTCCGTGATGCCTGTGCCACCAGTCGTTAGTATTAAATTACAACCCTGAGCCTCAAATGAAAGGATCACTTCCTTGATACGTTCCTTATCATCAGGAACAATCGCATCTGCAAGTACATGCCAATCTCGTTTTTCAGACTCAGCCTGCAAAGCAGGCCCTCCATGATCTTCATATTCTCCGGCTGATGCACGGTCCGATACTGTAATGATTCCTACATTCATTTCTATTAATCCTTCGTTTTGGATTCAAGTTTAACATCCCCTATCACCATCGTCTTATCTACCGCTTTGCACATGTCATAAAGAGTCAATGCTGCGACGCTAACAGCGCATAAAGCCTCCATTTCGACACCTGTTTTACCAGAATTTTTGACCGTAGACCTCAATAATATTCCCTCCCCTTTGATCTCACAATCAACTGAAACATGAGATAAGGATAAGGAGTGGCATAGAGGTATCAGATCTGGTGTTTTTTTAGCTGCTGAAATTCCAGCAATTTTCGCTACAGTTAGCACGTCCCCTTTTTTGATCCCATTATCATTAACTAAATCTATCGTTTCTGCCTGCATCTTGATAAAACCACTAGCAGTTGCCGTACGGGACACCTCAGGCTTACCTGTAACATCCACCATCGAAGCTTCCCCTTCTCTATTCACGTGAGATAATTCACTCATGCATCTAGCCTCCAATAGCAATCATTTTACGGCCTGGTTGATAGTTGGATGAAAAATCATGTTCTTTAGGTTTTTTTGCAACTACTCCACTTATAAAATCAGCAATCCTTTCATCACTAGCACCAGAGCGAATCTCAGACAATAAGTCAAACTCCAAATGACTTCCGAGACAAGGCCTTAACTTACCGTCACAAGTCAACCTAAGTTTATTACACGATTCGCAAAAATGTAAATTAGTCATCGCTCCAATGAACCCAATTAATTGACTCCTCCCTGGAATCATATAATAAGCCGCCGGGCCATTAGTTTTGTAATCTGGCTTCGCTTCTAGGCAACCGAAAGTATTAGAAAGAGACTTTATAACTTCACCGCATGGAAGAAAATTAGAATCCTTAAGAACATCTTTGCTGCTGACAGGCATCATTTCTATAAACCTTAAAAGCAAATTTCTCTGATGAGAAAAATCCACTAATTCATTCAGATCATCCTCGTTCCTCCCTCTCATTAATACCGTATTGATCTTTACTTTCTCAAAACCGGAATCAATCAAGTCATCAATTCCTTCAATGACTCGATTCAAGTACGGACGCCCCGTAATCGCTACATATTTGCGCTCGTCTAGAGTATCAAGTGACACATTTACGGTCCTCACTCCAGCATCCATAAGAGCTGCTGCCATCGTCTTAAAATTCTCCACCGGCCTTGAAAGCAACGTTCCGTTAGTGGTAATCCCTATGTCCTTGATTCCATTTACGTTACTCAATCGCTTAATAAAAGGAATCACATCTCTCCTAGTTAAGGGCTCACCTCCGGTAACTCTTATCTTTGTCACTCCTAACTCTGCAGCGATCCCAGCAACTCTCAATATTTCTTCATAACTCATCACTCCGCCTCTAGGCAACCATTCTTGAAGCTCATTGGGCATACAGTAAGCACACCTTTCATTGCACCGATCTGTTACTGAAATTCTCAAATAAGAAATTTGATGTCCAAAACTGTCTTCCACTTGTATATCGTATTGTTAGAATATTCTTATTGAATATATTAAGAATTAGTTTATTCCAAAACCTATCTATAAGTTATGCATTTAAAAATTATCTCTATTTTTATATCAACTTTATTCCTCTGCAATTGTTCATCAACAATTCAATCAAGAATTGATGAAAATCCTAAAATGTTTGCATCCCTGACAGGAAGCCAGAAGAGCGCTGTTTCCAAGGGTATGATACTAAAAGGAATGCCCATGGATGCAGTTTATCTAGCGTGGGGAAGACCAGACGGAATAAAAGAAGGCAATCTCAACGGAAAAACATTAGAGAAATGGAGATACTCATCACATGTGCCAGTATGGAACCAAAATGTGATATATAGTAATCACCACTACTATCATCATGACTATTCTGGTCCATTCTATAATTCAACCAGTGTCGGATACATCCCGTACACATCCGCGATCGTTGAGTTTGAAAACAGGAAAGTGACGGCTTGGGAGCAAGAGCGCTAAAGAACAATCACTTACTTTTCAAGGTCACTGACCGAAGATTCATTAATTGACCCGATTTCTGATCAATAGTGATTCCTGAGATTATAACTCTATAAGTTCCTGGATCTTTAACTTCAAAAGTTCCCACTGGAATGTCAGCATACTCATTATTCTTTGCGGTTCTTGCAGTTCCTCTTCCTCCAGCCAAGACAACTTCAAATTCACCTCCTCCTCCAGAAGGAATCGCAGCATTAACCGACATATCATAAGAGCCTGACTCCGGAAAATTAACTGGCCATACTAGGTAATACTGAGCATTGCTCCAACCCTTGACGGCGCCGTCCGTTGCATCAAACTCAAATGCACCCTCGCCAAAGATTAATGCCTTACTGGATCTTAATACATTTAAATCTTCCTTTATCGTAGAAACTTTACTCAAATTCTCTGAAATGCGTTTATATGCAAGGTCCCCATATGAAGCGACTAAGTTATCATCCTTAGCAGCGAGAGTTTCCGCAAACTGTTGCGCCTCATCAGTGGCAAGCAAGGCAAGGACGCCGATCAAATTACGCTTATCATTACGACTTGAACCTATCTCATAAAGCTCTTTGATGCTTTCTGTTTTTTTTCTCATCAGAAACATATGAAGGCGCCGAGAGCAAAGGAGTGTACGCCCTAAGAGCCATTGCTCTGATGATGTTATCTTTTTCGTTCTTAATTAAATTATTAAGGGTCTCCAAAGGATCACCGTTAGGCCAAGATCCCAAGCTCTGCAGGACTGCTTTTCTTGCTTCCTGGTCATTGCCGTTCAAAATTATCTTAAGATCATCCCATGCACTCTTTCCTCCCAGATACCCTAAGATTCTTAAGATTCTTTGCCGATGCTCCTCGATCGGCCCCTCTTCTATTAGGACACGTCGAATCTCCTTGTTCCTATTTTCTATGTCAGAATTTTTCAGTGAAATTCTCACTATAGAGCTTTCAATAGCATCTGCTTTTTTACCTGTTGCCTCTTCGATTTCTGAGAGTAACGCTGTAAGATTATTCCCATCACCAAGCTCACCAACGCCATATATTGCAGCACTGGAAACCTCAGAGTTTTCATCTTTGATTTGTTTCATTAATGCAGGCACTCCCCCAACATAGCCACGATCAATAATGACCCCTATTAGGCCGGACCTGATCTTGGCCTCATTGTTAGAAAGGCTGGACATTTGACTCACTATTTCCTGATCGACCTCATCTCCCCCCTTCAGTCTCATGAGTGTAGTCATCGCACCACTAACATTATTTCTGCCCTTTTGCGTGTCCGGCTGAACCTTCATGAATGTAATAAATTCCTTAACAATCGTTTTATTACCTTCAGGATCTTCCGATTGATTCAGAGAAAGAATTAATTCATTCCGCTGGTCTACAATTTTCTTATCTCCAGATCTTTTTATAACAACAAACAATAGGAAAATCAGACAAACTGGAACCGTAATCAGAACCCACACTGGAACGGGAAATTTTTTCCTCTCACCCCCATCAACAGGAACTTCGAATCCCTGAAAATCCTCCGGACCTGGCAAGGGCTGGCTCGGAACGACTCCCTCATTTGACGATTGAGCAATAGCGTTTGCGGGGATCACAGGAGGTGCTCCCGAACTGCTCTGTGGAGTCACTGCTAACTTCTTCTGCGGAACTATTGGTGCAGAAGTCTTTTCTTCTGGAGTTGTATTTGCATGCATCTGCTTATTAAACATCTCCAGAGCCTGCCTCGAAGATTGCGGCCTATTGTCAGGATTTCGATTCATTAGCCACATTATCCAATCACTGACCCAATCAGATAGCTCGGTTCTAATTTCTCCTATCGGCCGCACCTTACCCTGAAGATGAGCAGCCATCACCTCAGGAGCATTCGAGCCGTTGAAAGGATACTGACCAGTTAAGCAATAATGATAAATGGCCCCCATAGAATATAGGTCAGTCCGCTCATCCAATTCGATCCTTTCAAACTGTTCGGGAGCCATGAAATAAATTGAGCCGAGAATACCATCTCCATGGTCTGTGGTTTGAACCGTTGGTTGATTGCTAAATTTAGCCAATCCGAAATCTAGAATCTTGATTTGGAACTTACCGCTCGGTAACCAATTCACCATTAGATTACTTGGTTTCAGATCTCTATGAACAATTCCCGAATGATGAGCTGCGACTAGCCCTTCCATTGTCTGCAATACAAACCTTTTAAAGTCCATTTCATTAAGAGCTCCTCTCTCGACAGTCTTATCAAATGTCTCACCTCTCAATAATTCCATCACAACAAAACAGCCCTCGGAATCCATTCCGACATCATAAACGGTAACAATATTTGGATGTTGAAGCGCTGACAATGTAGTAGCTTCGCCTAGCAAGTTTGAAGGTGAGACTCCGCCATAGGATTTTGCAATTTCTTCCTTATCTAGTGGAATCAAACGTTTAATGGCAACTTCCCTCTTCAATTGCAAGTCAGTTGCTCTGTACACTTCACCTAAACCGCCCTGGCCTATTTTTTCATGAAACTGGTAACGTTCTGTCATAATTAATACTGTCCTATTATTGAAATAATACGAGACCTAGATAATCTTACACAAGAGGCCCAGACTTGACCACAGCGAATCTGCATTTAGAGATAAATTGATTCATCTATTAATAATATGCAACCATTTGACATTATTGCGGTTCTAATATCGCTAGCGGCCATTTTTGGTTACCTTAACTATCGATACGTTAAGCTACCAACAACGATAGGGCTAATGCTGTTCGGACTACTTTTTTCCTTCGTTATAATTATCGCCGGACAGTTCAAACCTGAGCTAACAGAATACGCTAAAGATTTCGTCGCTAACGTAGAACTCGATGAAACTTTACTTGGCATCATGCTCAGTTACCTACTCTTCGCTGGAGCCCTTCATGTAAAAATACAGGACCTCTCAAATGAGCGATGGATAATTGCGATCCTTTCAACTTTCGGAGTCATCCTTTCAACTTTCGTAGTGGGCAGCGCTAGCTATTTCATACTTAGAATCTTAAATATCGAGATAAGCTATTTATATTGTCTCTTATTTGGTGCACTCATTTCACCGACTGATCCGGTCGCTGTTCTAGGCATTCTAAAAAAAGCAGGTGCCCCAAAATCACTCGAAACAAAAATAACAGGTGAGTCCCTATTCAATGATGGAGTAGGGGTCGTTGTTTTCATTAGCATACTTGGAATCATCAATGGCGACATGAACCCTAACGGATCAGAAATAGCCAAACTTTTCCTCTTCGAAGTGCTCGGAGGCCTCGGATTAGGTTTTGGTTTGGGTCTGATCGCTTTCTGGATGCTGAGAAATATTGATCAGTACCAAGTAGAAATTCTCATCACCTTAGCACTCGTGACTGGCGGCTACTCACTGGCTCAACATCTACACACTTCAGGACCCTTAGCAATGGTAGTCGCTGGCCTCATGATTGGAAATCAAGGCAGATTACTAGCAATGTCACCCAAGACAGAAGAGCATGTGGATTCGTTCTGGGAACTGATCGACGAAATCCTTAATGCCCTACTCTTTCTAATAATCGGACTGGAAATTCTGGCCCTTGAATTCAATTCCCTTTTCATTGTTTTTGGAATCATCGCTATACCTCTTATCCTAGCCACTAGAATGTTTGCGGTTTCATTGCCTGTCCTTTTACTTAAGAAACGAAGGACCTTTACTAAAGGAGTCATTCGCGCCCTCACTTGGGGAGGCCTTCGTGGAGGAATTTCCTTGGCTCTGGCCCTTTCGATACCAAAAGGTGACGAACGGGATTTGCTCCTGACCGCGACTTATGTTGTTGTTATATTTAGTATTGCAGTGCAAGGCATGACATTAAAATTTGTCTTACCAAAATCCGAAAACTCTTAGCAAGAAAAACCAAGAGACTATTCGACCCCGATCTCAAGCACAACATTCCCTTCCTCAACATAGACAGGATAGGCATTAATGTTTTCACATGCCGGAGGCGTCATCACATTACCTGTCCTTAAATCAAACTCTGCCCCATGCCATGAACAAGCGACGCAAAGTTCCCTCTTGTGAACGTATCCATTAGAAATAGGGACATTCACGTGGCTACAACGGTCCTCTAAAGCATAGAACTCTCCATCCACCTTAAACAAAGCAACTTTCAGCCCACTCACTGTAAAAGCCTTACCTTCGCCCTCAGGCACCTCATCTGGTTTACAGATAATGTGACGCTCTAAAGCCATCGCAAATTTAATTGAGAACCTTATTCCACTCTTCGATTTTGGATGATTCCTGAGCGAATAATGCCTCAGTAGAATCATGCACATCAATACCTAAGATAGAATCTCCTCCTTCTATAGAATCCACAATGTCCTGGCCCTCGGTAACATGCCCAAAAACAGTATGCTTACCATCTAAGTGCGGTTGAGGCCCATGAGTAACAAAAAATTGGCTGCCATTGGTTCCGGGACCAGCATTAGCCATGGAAAGAATTCCTGGCTTATCATGCTTAAGAGAACTCAAACATTCATCATCAAACTGATAGCCCGGACCACCGGCACCGGTCCCAGTAGGATCACCTCCTTGAATCATGAAATTCGGTATCACTCGGTGAAAAGTAAGGCCATCATAATATCCGCGAGAAGCGAGATTTAAAAAGTTGGCGGCAGTCATTGGGGTGTCCGCCGCATAGATTGTAATGGACAAGTTACCCTTGTCCGTCTTCATGGTGATTTTAATATTTTCTGACATAGTATTCTCGAAAAGTGATTTTAGCTTCTATTCAAAAGTTGGCAAAGAAAAGGTGAATTAATCGATGAATTAAAAGCCCAGTTCATGCCTCAAATCCTTAGCCTTGATGCCAGAATCTCTCATTTCCTTTAAAGTCAGGCTGCCTTCGCGCTTGGAAAACCGTTCGCCATCTGAATTTGTAATGAGCTTATGATGACACCATTGAGGAACAGGAAGTCCTAAGAGACACTGTAACAATCGGTGAACATGAGTCGATTCCATTAAATCCTCCCCACGGGAAATTAACGTAATTCCCTGATCCGCGTCATCTAACGTCACCGCCAAATGATAACTCGTTGCTATGTCCTTCCTCGAAATAATAACGTCACCCAAAATTGAAGGTTCCACGTTAATGTTCCCTGCCAATTGGTCGAACCACTGCAATTGCCCAGTCATCGAATAGGCCTTAGAACAATCGAGCCTCCAAGAATGAGGATCTCCATTAGCCATTCGACACTCCCTTTCTTCAGATCCAATCTCACGGCAGCTTCCAGAATATTTTGGTGAATCTGATCCATGAGGAGCAAGACCCACATTAGATTGCTCTGCCTCAATTTTTTTACGACTGCAAAAGCACGGATACAGAACCTCCATTTCTCGCAGCTTGTTAATGGAATTCTTATATTCATCAAAACGAGAAGATTGGAGCAAAACCTCAGGGCTCCAACGAATCCCCAACCACTGAAGATCCTCATAGATACCTTCAATATGTTCATCCTTACAACGGTTCTTATCAATATCCTCAATTCTAAGCAAAAATTTACCTCCATCCCTAATGGCCAAAGATTCTGCAAACAGTGCAGAATAGGCATGCCCCAAATGCAAACGACCCGTTGGGCTGGGAGCAAATCTAGTTATGACCATTTTTTATGTTTAAGAACACCAGTTTCCGTATCATTGTGAGCTCATGGGAAAAAGAAAACGTAGCCCATTCTTTGATAACTCGCTTCTACTATTCAGTATTGTAATTATATTCTGGATCTTCACAATCATTGATCAGAATGTCCCTGAGTGGAACTTCACACTAAATTACGGCATTAAAGCAAAAGATCTGGATGGTGTCTTGGGAATATTTATAGCACCTTTCCTGCACGTCAATTATCAACATCTAATAGGAAATACTCTACCCTTTTTAGCCCTCGGAGGCCTTGTATTATTGAGTGGCCGTGGCCGATTTATTTTTACCAGTATTTTATCTACAATCATTTCGGGACTAGGAATATGGATATTTGCTAAAGAAGGAACCGTTCACGTTGGTTCAAGTATCCTCATTTTTAGCTACCTTGGCTTCCTACAAATGCAAGCGTGGTACACTAGAAGCATTAAGTGGTCCCTAGTCGCATTAGTTGCCAGCATTTTCTATGGAGCACTTATACTGACACTGCTCTACCAGAAAAATGGCATCTCATGGCACGGCCACTTCTTTGGTTTCATTACCGGAATCATCTCGGCCATCCTTGTCACACCGGCTCCTGCAAAGAAAAAGCGAAAAGCAATTATCAAAGTCTGATCAGTCAAGGCAAGGAACAACTAAGCAACTTTACCTTCGCCTTGACGCAATAGCGCTACCATTACTCCCTGAATGACAAGTTCCCTCACTGGAACCAAATCAGGATACATTTCATTTTCTGCCTGCAAATATGGTAAACCATCTTCGATAACATATCGCTTCAAAGTTGTTTCTCCGTCAATTAGTGCCGCGACCACATCTCCTCTCCTCGGCTCACGCAGCTCTAATATCACACAATCACCGGACACAATATGAGCATCAATCATTGAGTCTCCTCGAACCTTAAGCGCAAAAGTTTTGGCATTCCGTGGAACTCCCAGGGAAGTAACGTCAATGGACACGCAACCCTCTTGTTCTTGTTCCGTTTCCGAAGCCATTCCCGCAGCGATGTGTCCATAGATAGGGACATCTACAATCTCATCTCTTTCTAATTGTTCAGGAAGCACTAGTGCCCTAGCCTTACCAGCTACCCTCTGAATGACTCCCTTCTTTTCAAGTGCACGCAAATGACTAACGGCCGCAGTTTGGCTAGCAAAACCAAAATAGGTTTGAATTTCCCGCGTCGATGGCATTAATCCATGCTCAGTGTGATATTGTCTTAGAAACTCAAGTAATTGCTGTTGTCTTTCAGTAAGCATAAGAACAGTGTTCTTAAGAACAGTATTTGAAATTACTACTTTCTGCAAGCATTTTTTTGTTTTAACTATTAATAATAAGGAAATTAAGATATTTAACTTTTATTTACTAATTTAATCCATCAGCTTCAATATATTCAACGGCATAGCGCTTCAACCATGAAGCCAAACTTAGGAGTTGGTAACAAGGAATGACTAAAAATTTAAACCGAAAAGACTTCATACCGGCAGTGTGCATCTACAGAAATTTGCCCCGATTAGCAATAATCTTAACGCTCTTCCTGGCTCCGATATCCAAAGCCCAATCAAATAAATCGCCAGGCAAATCAATCTTCGCTGCTAACCGTAGTGCCGCTAATGCGCTTAGAGTCATGCGCCCGAGCACTCCTGCTCCCAAGATCGTTGGTAAAGCTGCAATTGTAATCGATGCCAGAACAGGTAAATCTTTATACGCAAAACGGGCCGACGAAAAACGGCCAGTCGCTAGCACTCAAAAACTAATGACTGCACTTTTATCTTTGGAGAAAGGTCACATGAATGAAAGTGTCACTGTTTCAAAAAGTGATACGTGGGTCGAACCTTCAAAAATCTATATTCAATCTGGGCAAACATATAGAAAATCCGATCTCATAGCAGCGCTCTTGGTCCGTAGCGGAAATGATGTGGCCCGCTGCCTTGCCAGAAACCATTCCGGTTCACAGGAAGCATTTGCACTGGCAATGACCACTAAGGCTAGGAGATTAGGGATGAATAATTCAAATTTCAAAAATCCTCATGGGCTCACCGCGAAGGGGCAATACTCCACTGCCAGAGACATGGGAATCTTAGCTAGGGCCGCTTATTACCACCGCACCATAAGATCAATAACTCGGTTAAAAAGACTCCCTTTCCGATTTGCTAATGGCAAAAGGACCACATTCAATAATACCAATAAGCTTCTTCACCGATCTAAATATTGCAATGGACTCAAGACTGGTTACACGAACGCCAGTGGGCGGTGCCTGATAAGCTCAGGAAAGAACGGCCAAAAAGAAATTATTGTGGTTATCCTTGGGAGCACTTCGAGCAGTATTTGGAATGATTCGGAGAAGCTCTTGCACTGGGGATTAGGGATAAAGTCTTAATTATTCAGTATATCTCAGAGGTTTCTATTCTGGCATAATGCTAAAGCCCTATAATTACAGGGATTTAATGCAATGTTTTGTATTGCTTAATCTTTCATAATATTTAAATATTTAGTATTATTAAAAAGGTAGCTTTCTGTCATGCAACTAACTAGTGATAGCGTAATCACTTTCCATTGCCCAAAGTGCAATGCGAAACTGAGAATCCCGACAAAACTCACTGGAATCGAAGGTCCCTGCCCGAGCTGCAAAACTAAAATTAAAGCTCCTCTTTCAGATCAGAACTCTTCACCAGATCAAGACGACTCTTCTTTGGACAATGATCGTCCAAACGAAATCATACGGAAAAAAGTTTCACCCCAAAAGAAACACACAACCGCATCAACAAACGAAAGCCTTGAGGATATTTTTAGTGAAAATAGAAGTACAGAAGTTGATCTGAATCCTATCCCGAAACCGTACCGACAAAATAACAAAAAAACAGCAAACAAGATTATATTTGCAGCATCCATTTCTATAATCATCCTCTCATCCATCTTTGCCTACAAGGTCTGGACAGGGAGTGAGCAAGAAATTAATCAAAAGGAAATTTCTTCGAACATCGCTGCCCCTATAGAACCCGAAATAATTTCAGACGTTACCTCTCCTCAGGATGCCAAAGCTGAAAATACGGGCACTGATCCCGTTAATACAGAAAGCGCCGTTACTCCTGTTATCCAACTTGATGCTGCTCACCTCACTCTAGAAAAGTTTCTCAAAGCATCTAACCTAAATGACAGGACTCGCCACATTCTAAATTCAGATAAACTATTGCCTCAAATAATTGAATATTATAAAGAGAATCCAATACCTATCGAAGAAGCAGAAATTCTATCAAACACATCCAACGCCGCCTTATCGAGTGGTGATTCGTATTTCAGAATCTTTCAGGTAACCACTAAACAACAAAAGGAACCTTTCCCGGTCTATTTAGAAAACACAGAATCAGGCTGGAAGGTCAGTTGGTCCTCCTTCATCCAATTTAATGAAAATGCGCTAGGCAAGTTTCTTAAGAATTACCAATCTGAAGAAAGGGCCTTCTACACAAAACTAGAAAGAGCACACTTCTTTGGCTCTGGAGTCCCTCAGATAGGCTCAAAAATTTGCTTCAAAATTCAACCTCCTATCCAAGGTGATGAAGAGTTTGTATTTGCTGCAAGAGATTCCAAGATAGCCAAATTTTCTGATAAAGAATTCGAATGGGGCGAAGAGTATTTCCCAATCGTAAGACTCAAATGGATTAAAACTGAAGACGGGCATCAATTCATTGAAATAACTGAAATTGAGCAAAAAACATGGAGGTCAGGTCAAAGCCAACCATCAACCGTAACCTCCACCTGATAAAATCTCAATTGATAAGGCCCGCGTCACGAAGCGCCCCATCACCTCCGCTGAGTATATAAACTTCAGCTATACCAACAGAATCACGAAGCCTATCAGCCACTTTTCTGCTGGCAGCGCAAGCCTCTGATCCGCAGTAAACAACAAACGGACGATCAGATAAATTCTGAATTTTAGACCATATCGGTTCTAGTAACGCGAAGAAGTCTTCCTGCTCATTTAGCAAAAATGCACCTTCGACGTGACCCTTCCGATAATCTTCTCCTTTCCGTGCATCGATCCAGACAACTCCCTTTCCTTTAGTCCATTCAAGAACTTCACTCAAGGTCACCTCATCGGGTCGCAACTGTCCAGCCACAAGATAAAGGGCCGGCCTCTTCGGATGCACATTATAAATCAAAAAGGCAGATCCGATAGAAAGGAGTACAATAATTCCCAACTGCTTAATAGTTGTCACTATCTTCTTTTTCTAGCAATACTAAAAAATGCAAGTTTACGTGAGTGTTTTTTCAGCTTTGCATCAGTCTCAATCTTAATCATTCCAAGCATCGGCTTCGATGTTTTCTGAGGTTTGATTTTAATCTCGTATTCTCTCCCCTCTTTCTTCGCTACAACAGAAACATCAAAACCTTCTCTAGTGCAGCTAACGTTTGTTATTTTTATAGGATCCACATAGGGAACTTTAAATGTAAAAGTCTTTGCAACAGGATCTTCTCCTACTTTCCATTTAATGAGTTCAGGCTCAATTGTAACTACATCAGGTATAGTCAGAATAGCCAGAAGGGAATCTCTGACCCTCTCCTTACCTTCGTCCTGACTAATGATAGTCATCGATTTACGTTGAATTCCTGTGAAGCTACCTATTGAAAAAATAGCCTCAAGATAACCATCTTCTCCAGGACCATAGGATTTTTTGTCAGTCTTAGCACTCAAACAAGAGCAGGTAAGATTGACATCTATGATAGATACTGATCCTTTACCTGCATTCTTAAATGGAAACACAAATGAGACCACCTCGTCAGATGGTTTTGCCGTAATCTCAATTTCTTTATTACTAAATTCAAGCCCAGCAAAAGCCATTATGGGCATAAAAAGCAATGACAGAATCAGAATACAATAGTGGCGCATATCAATATTAATTATAATTGATCTCCTCCTGGTTTACAAGATTCAGATCACTAGGTTCCTGTGCTTGGAAACCACACATAGAGCATGAGATAAACAAGGACACCCGTGACCGAAACATATAGCCATATCGGATAGGTCCACCTTGCAAACCTTTTATGCTTTTCAAACTTCCTGCGAATGGCGGGAATCACTGTAAGAATGATCAGAGGCAAGGACAGCATCGCAAGTGGAATATGGGTGAATAGAATAATGAAATATATAATTTTAAGCCACCCTTCGTGAGTGAATTTGGTAGTTGGGTACGAATAGTGGTAAATCAGATAACAGGTCAGAAAAGCAGCAGAAACGATTAGCGCTGTAATCATACAAGCCGCGTGCGCTCTTTTGTTTCCACTTTTAATGAAAATAATACCACCCACTATGAAGCAGGTAGCGATGGCATTTAGTGTAGCATTAACGGATGGAAGGTCCTGAACGGTCATGGCGGAAAATATTAGGATCCTCTAGAAGACTTCATATCATTAATAGCCGAAAATAAATTTTTCCGCAAAGACTTATTACTCCTTTCATCGAACGGATCATACCATCCGCGAATCTTAAGATTATGATCAATGAGGGCAACCATTGGACGATGAGCAAATAAATCATCAGGCCCACTCCGTTGATCCTCATTCTTCTCCTGCGCCGAAAGAGAAAAAACCTCCATCATGTAGTTGTTCAGTTGATCTGGATCTCCAGTCAAAAACCACCAATCCTTGGACACTAAACCATGTTTCTCAGAAAACGCTTTCAAATGAGTAGGCTCATCATGGCTCGGGTCTAGTGTCACTGAAACGAGGTGCAACAGGTCCTCATCATTCACCTCATCACGCAATTCATTGAGCACCGCACAAACTCCAGCACATTGACCTGGGCACCGAGTAAAGACATGGCTAATCAACCAAACCTTACCCTTAAGTTCAAAGAAATTTCGAGAAACCCCATCAGCGTCCGTGGTACTTATGTCACGTGTAACAAAACGCTCTGAATTGTCATTTGAACGTAATTTTACTTGGTCCATCTGATTTATTCTGAGGGTCCACAAAAAAATAAACGCTCCTACCAACAATAGAGCGAGTAGAACAAAAGAATATATAATTTTCGTTTCTCTATTCACTTTTTCCTATCTGATTCTGTTCCATTTCATTTTCAATAATAAATTTTATGTCTGTCTCTGCAGTCTTGTCGTTCCGAACTTCTCCTTTGCGGATACCTTCCCAGTAAACTCCTCTAATAAAAGCCTTCTCATCATTGGGTCCTTTATGAACTAAAGAAACCCTTAATTCTCTAGCATAAAGGTCGGTAAGGGATTCACGAAACTTGTCCGGTTTCTTATGACCCGGATATCGGAAAAACTTATTCATAAAATTGCGGACTCGGTCCCGATCACCACTCACAAAAACCCATTCTTCCGAAGTGAACCCATGCTTAGCGGCGAACTCTGCCAAGACCTCGGGACTGTCCAGCTTGGGGTCCATCGAAAAACCAATTAATCGAAACTTTTTCTCTTGTGGGAAATTTCCCCTCATCGCTTGAATTCGCCGACAAACTGCCAAAGCTTCAGCTTCATCTCCTGCGTAAAAGTAACCCACCAAGTACATGACATTGTCAGAATCAAACAGCTCGACTTGCTGACCCTTGTGCCCATCAGAACGAAAACGGTCCACTGGCCGAAGCATTGGAGGTTTACCATCTTTAAGCTGGCGGTGAACTGTTTTTAACCAGCTATAATATACCACAATCCCCGAAAGCATGATTATTACCAATGCCCAGACTGTCTTAGATCTATTATTCATTCTTTAATTATCTGGATATTAGCTATTACTTTGATCTGATCAATTAATACATATTCCATAGACTACAAGATTCTATTCTCTCGAGTTTTATTAATTCTACGAATTCCAGCCAAGAAATGACAAAACTAGAGCCACCGGTAAAAAAATAAGGGTGTACAGAAATAACTTCCTAGCATCCTGCCTCAACCTCGTCCTACTAAAATGAATCGCATATTTTAGCATCACTCCAGCGGCCAACACCAACCCGACAACTGCCCAAGTCGCTACAAAACTAAAAAACAGAGGAGCCATTACCAGCAAGATTAATAAAACACTAAAGAAAAGTCCCAAGAAAGATGTCCTTGCGCCACTCTCATCCCCATTAGACCACATCATAAAGCCAGCATCCTCATACTCTTTACGATACATCCAGTTAATCGCTACAAAATGTGGCAACTGCCACAAAAACAAAAGCCCAAAAAGAAACCAAGGTTCCACCTCTAAAATTGCACCTCCAGCAGCTGTCCAGCCTATTAATGGGGGCAAGGCTCCCGAAACGGCTCCTACTAATGTATTAAATCCACTCCTACGTTTCATCGGAGTGTAGATAAACATATAAACAAATAAAGTAGCCGCAGCAAAAGCAGAAGCTCGTGGATCTACTTTTACCCCGAGGTGAACGATTCCGCATGCAGCCAGTATCCAGCCAATAATAAAAGCGACGGCTGGTTGAATTTTTTTTGCTGGGAGTGGCCTATCTGCAGTTCTAGCCATTCTTGCGTCAATATCAATTTCCATTAGTTGATTAAAAACTGAAGCCGCAGCCGCAGCCAAAGCGCTACCTATCACTGTATGAGTAAGATCCCACCATCCGATGGCAACGCCTGCTGACTTCACTGCAAGTAAATAACCGAAAATAGTAGTAACAATAACAAGTGCGCTGAGCCGTGCTTTAGTGAGCAATAAAAAATCCTGCCTCGTAAAACTGAGGTCATCATCAATTGATGATTCTGTCATTTTGCTTACTTCCACGATTGTTTTTCCTATTAGAATAAGCTTTCAAATCACTTAGTCCAACTCTCCTCTCAACATTAAGGAATGAAAAAATCCCAAGCAACAATTACCTAAATTAACCGCACTTAATATGCAGTCAGATTCTTTATTTGGATTCTTCAGCCGAACCCTCTGCCGGTTCTTGGGCAGTTGAAGGGGTGCTCTCCTTGTACCAAGCATCGAAATCTTCCTGAGTTTTTACTTCCATGTATCCAACCATACCAGAATGACCAGCCCCGCACAGCTGTGCACAAACTGTTTCCCATCTGCCTGTCTTAATAGGCTTAAACCACATGTCAGCAACAGTCCCCGGAATTGCATCCTGAGCCATTCTCATTGGGTGCATTGATAAGCTATGAATCACGTCCTTTGATGTGACCGTGACTATGCATTCTCTATCCTTTGCAAGTACCAGTTCCGTATAGACAAAATCATCTTTGCCGTTAGGATCCTCTGGATCACGCCCGAGTGGATTATCGCCACTTATAAGCTCAGGCTTAGACATTCCAAATGTACCATCAGGTCCAGGATAATGCATAGTCCACTTGAACTGCTCTCCGACGGCTCGAACCCTGACAACATCACTCCCTGTTGGATAATCTGTACTACGCACTGCCCAAAGTGGGAATGCAAAACCAAGTAAAAGGATTGCTTCAATAGCTACTACAGCAATTTCAACATGCGTTGACGCGTGGCCCTTGACTCCGACATAACTGGCCTTCGGATTTCTCTTACGACGGAAACGAACAAGGCAATATAAAAAAAACAGTGTCCATCCTACTAAAAGAACTGCCATCAGCCAATGGACCATCTCAAGCATATGATCGACCATGCTCCCGTGCTCGGAAGCCAACTCCGGAAGACCAATGAGTTCGTTAATTAATCCTAAAATTTGCATGCTCATATTTCAAAATTTCAATTTTTATCTCCTCCCCACAGTTTCACGCTCGCCCCGAGACAAGTGCCTCATGAATTTAAATATCCCGGTAAAAACACCCGCCAATAGAACCAGCATAAAAAGAATAGCCATTCCGGCTGCATTAGTCACAGATTCTCCCCGACCGCTCATGCAAGTCACACAAGCTAATATTGAGAAAATGATAGGATTCATGGTTCTAATAAGTATGACTAAGCAACGTCTAAATGTTTAATTTTATTACGATAAAACCAGACCCCATAAATCGATGTGATAGCACCAAGAATTATGCTACTGACACCACAAACATTCTTCATGCTCTTCATACCGCCCTCTGCTATTTGAAAATCCGCCATAAAACAAAAGACACCGAACCCGACCAAACATAGTGTTGATAGGCTAATAAACAGGATATGGAATTTCTTTAATGACACTTTAAGTTTAGTTTGCTAGCGGGCAACGAGTGGATCATAAAGGTGCAGGAGAGTAAGGAACAACAATCCCAGCGCAAAGAAGCACGTGTATACCAAGACCGTATAAATCATCGATTTCTCATGATTTAGATGCATAAAGATCAAAGCAACTAGTCCGGCCTTCGCTGTCGCTATACCTAATCCAATAGTGACACTCGGCGTTATCTCCGCGACTACCACAGTCAGAACAGTACATGCAAGAAGTATCCAGCCTATCCGCCAGTACTTCTTCATGTCCTTTAAAATTTCTTCAGGTGTATCTGCCATCGTTTTATTAATATATTTTTTATTGGCCGTTAAAATTCATTCAGTGATTTACATGAGATAAAGGATTGGAAAAAGGAAGATCCAAACAAGATCCACAAAGTGCCAAAAGAGGCCGCCGACCTCTACCCTGTTCGTCATGTGTTCAGGATCCTTATCAAATAGCTTCCTGCCAAAAACCGCAAAGTATAAGAGCACCAACGCACCAAGTAACACGTGCAGTCCGTGCAGACCCGTCAGCGTGAAATAGATTGCATAATAAGTGTTCCACTTGGGTGTAAAATTTGAATAGAGCTTAACGTCCTCCCATGGAACCAAGATAGGAGCATGACTTTTAAGGACTTCATCATTTTCCTCGTCTGTCCACTTGAGAACTGAATGATTAAGAGTTTCTCCAAAATCGGCTTCCTTATCATTTTCTTTGGCCTCTTTTAATACATTGTCCCTAGCACCAAGGAATATCTTTTTGGCTATTTCAGCTTCCTTTTTTGGGTCATGAGGATGGCTGTCATCCTTAACTTTCTGCTCATCTTCATTGTATCCAATGGCCGCATGATCCTTGTCCTCACCGTGATCTGCATCACCGGATCCATGATCTGCTTGGCCTTGCAGTAAGGATTCCTGTCCTAGATATTTCCATACCAGAGTACTTGTCTCAGGATTATCAGAGTCAGTGGCACGCAAATCGATTCGATCAACGGCTTGAAGGTAAAGGCCAGGAGTCAATTTAGAAATAGTTCCTTTGAGAGAGCTCTGATCCCTGAACTTCACAGAATCAGGAAAAGATTTACGAAGTTTTTTGCGGCTAATTTGAATAGAAAACTCTTTGTCAGCGACCAGTGATACTTGCTTAACGCCCATTGCTGGAAGCCACCGGATAGGCACAAAATCCGGGTCATTATCTTTTTTCTCTTCGTTTGAGGCTAAATGCTTTTCGCGCAAGGCGTTGTTCCTTCGCTCCTCAATTTTCCCAACCGTTTTTTCACTCAGTTCGAACGGATCCCCTAGGACTGATTTTCCTTCTGCATCAATTGAAATCACCTCACGGAATTTAGGCGTGTCTCCATGAACATTTTCAAGAAATTGGCCGTTGAATCGGGCCAAATCGATCGTCACTTCTTTAATACCTTCATAGCGAATCGTATCGTCAATACCATGCCCTTCCACAATCGAATTATCAGATAATTTAATACCGTAATGTTTGAACTTTGCTGTATATTCGAATCCTTTATTAACAAGGAAGATACCGGCACAGAGGACCACTAGTATCATCCAAAATCTGAACTTTTCGAAATTTCTTAATTTTAACTGGAGCCAAGCAACAACAACAAATACTGAAGAAAGAATGAGGATAAGGGTATTCACAAAACCAAATCCCACACTCAAAACACCCTGTGGCCAAAAATAGTCAGCCTCACCAGCTGAGCCTAGGCGAAGGAACAGATAACCGGAAAAGAGTCCACCAAATAGCATGACCTCTGAGGCAAGGAACAGCCAAATGCCGACCTTCGCATTCCAGAGCCCAGTATCGGGTCTGGGTTTTACTTCGAAAGGAATTTCCATATTATTATGCTTTTGCTAAAGTTAATCTAACCAGATTAGTGAGTAGCTTCATTCTTCGTTTCGGGTTCTTCTTCACCTAAAATCAAGCCATCAGCACCTCTTTCAAACTGCGGCGTATAATCCAACTTATGACCAGGAACGCTATATTCGTATGGGCCACGATAAGCAATTGGTTCACTAATGAAGTTACCATGCCCTGGCTTATTCGGCGCTAACCACTCAATTGTAGTTGCTTTCCAGGGGTTGTCAGACTCGGCCTTCTTTCCTTTAAATATGCTGAAAATAAAATTAAAGATGAACGGGAACTGTCCAATCAGCAAAATCCATACTGAAAAAGTCATAAGATGATTAAGATCGATCATTTCAATAGTCTTTCCAGATTCGATGCCAGGCACCAAACTTAAAATTTTTGCAAAGATAGAATCCTGCTCAAAAAGAACCTGGCTCGCAATCTGCTCATAATTAATGCCACCATCGTACCAGCGCCTATGGAACCCAGCCATGCCTTGAACCATCATCGGAAGGAAGATTCCATTCATCGCAACTAATGATGGCCAAAAGTGCATATGGCCCAATTTAGAATTCATCATTCTGCCTGTGGCTTTCGGGAACCAATAATATATACCGGCAAATAGACCAAAGATCGTTCCAGGTGCGACTACATAGTGAAAGTGTCCAATCACATAATACGTGTCGTGCAAATGCAGATCGATAAAGTTAAAGGCCAAAGGCAACCCGGTCAGCCCGCCAAAACCGAACATCGGAAGAAATGCCAAAGCCCATAGCATCGGTACTGTAAATCGAATCGAGCCGCCCCACAGTGAAATGAAAAGACACGTAAGTAAAATCACTGAAGGTATCGAAATTATAACGGTCGTTGCTTGGAAGAAAGTTGATACCACATTTCCCATTCCAGTTAAGTACATGTGATGAGCCCAAACAATAAAGGCAAGGAATCCAAGGATCATGACCGCGTAAACCATCGATCTGTAGCCCCATATTGGTCTTCTAATGTTTGCAGGGATAACTTCACCAACGATGGCTATTGCCGGTAAGATCAAAACATACACCTCAGGATGTGCCAAGAACCAGAAAAGGTGCTGATATAGGAGTGGAGATCCTCCCCCTGCAACATCCAAGAGCCCAGCATCGACACTGCCTGCTCCGGTAAAATTAAGACCCGTTGGAATAAAGAAACTAGCTCCCGCTAACCGGTCCATGAGTTGCATCAGTGCCGCAACTTCAAGAGGAGGAAACGCAAGAAGAAGAAGGAAACCCGTAACCAACATGGCCCATACAAAGAACGGCATCCGCATCCATGTCATTCCTCGGCACCTCAAATTAATGATAGTGGTTATGAAATTCACTGCACCCAGCAATGACGATGAAATCAAAAGAACCATGCCAAACAACCAAAAGGTTTGGCCTGTGTACCATAGATTTGGTTCATCGAGTTGTGCTGTCGTCGCAATGGGCGAATACATTGTCCACCCAGCTTCGGCTGCACCAGAAGGT
Source organism: uncultured Verrucomicrobiota bacterium (assembly GCA_902591645.1). The sequence continues at coordinate 22,091 of CACJBM010000012.1, forward strand.
ATGAAGAAGCTGGCAAACATTGTGACTCCTCCGAGGAAATAGAACCAGTAACTGGCCATATTAAGACGAGGAAACGCCATGTCAGGAGCTCCAATTTGTAAAGGAGTAACAAAGTTACCAAACGCACCAAATGCCAAAGGAACAATGCCTAAGAAGACCATGATTGTTCCGTGCATAGCACCAAACATATTGTACAGATCTCCAGTGACTCTGCCCTCATCAGAAAGCCACGAATCATTCAAAAATGCAGCAAGTAAGCCCGGAAGCGGCTTGTCCGGAGAGGCAATGCTCCAGCGCATCACCATCATTAAATAGAATCCGATAAAAAGAAAAATTAGTGCCGTTATTCCATACTGATAACCAATAATTTTATGATCAGTAGAGAATATATATTTCTTCAGGAACGGAAGATCATGGTGATGATCATCATGATCATGCGCGTTTGCTGATTCTGCTGTGGATGTTCCTGACCCCATTGTTTTCGAATAATTAAAGTTTAATGAATTTATGTGGTTTTAGAATTCTGTGGTGCGTGAGTTCTTGCCCCTGAATCGATTTGGGCTGATTCCCCTTCAGGGGCTGGCTCCGTCTCTGCCTCTGGCTCTTCAGGGGCAACCCATTCTGGTTGTTCTCCTGGGAGCATTGCTCCTTCAGGGGACAGTTCTCCTGAAGTGTATTGAGTCGGACGAGCACCAAACTTCTGCCTAGCACTTTCTACCATTTCCTTTGTAACGACAGAATCACTAATGTTACCAAATTTTGATCGGACATAAGTCATGACCTGAGCAATTTGCTTATCATTTAATGCACCTTTTTGAGCAGGCATCTCTTGAGCTCCGTAAGTAGAACCTTTGACGGTTATCGGCCCCCGCATACCATTCAAGACTATCTGAGCAAAACGTTCAGTTCCATTGGTGATCCACTCTGAATCTACTAGTGGTGGAATCTGACCCTGTCCCGCTCCTGTAGCTTGATGGCAACCATTGCAAACTGCTTTGTATACGGCCTCCCCATCTTTTACATACTTTTCTAATTCGCTCAACTCAGGGGCCAAACCTGTAAGCCCTGCAGGGACGCTTGGCTCATACCCGCTCTTATTATTAGAAGTAAATTGAAACCCGCCACTATTTGCTCCGACATAAGTCCCTCCAACAATCAAGATGGTTACACAGATAATAAGTAACCAGGCCGGAAAAGTTTCATGGCCAGCAGTAGGTTTAGGATTTTCATCGTCTGTATGATTCGCAATAGAAGCACAATCACGGACACTTTGTTTGTGTTCGTAGTCTCTATTTTCTTGTTGCTCACTCATGGAATTATTGTCTTCTCGCTACTTGGATTTTACGTCACTTTTCTTATCTTCAGGTTCGCCTGCAACTTTACCTGAGAATGGGTCGTCTTTTTTGAGGGTCATTAAATAGCCCACCAATGCCTTTGCTTTTTCTGTTGGCACTATTTCATATTCATCAACAACAGTATCCGTAGATTTGCTGTTACTGAGGGCAAGTTCAGATCTTTGTCCTTTGACTTTCCTTTTGATGTAGAGGTGCCTAAATGAGGGCATAACTGAAAAGTCTCTCTTGGATTGGGGGTCATACAAGTGCTCATGATGCCACTGCTCAGTATGACGATACCCTACATTACTAAGGTCAGGACCAACTCTTTGGACTCCAAGATATGCAAATTGTTCGCCGTCATAGTCACCTGACCGAGTTTCCCTGGTCCGTATAGGTAGCTCAACTGTTCCTTCCTTACCGAAGTCTGGACGCCAAGATTCATAACCCAAGTATGTAGGACGAATCATCTGCGTATGACAATAAGCACAACCTTCCTGAGCATAAACGATTTGACCCTGGCGAAATATGTTAGGCTTACCTGCTGGATACGCGAACAACTCCCCTGTTTCAGCATCAGCCCATTCGACAGGCACCGCCTTCATTTTGTTATGAGGAATTACAATCAAACAAAGCCACGGCACGAAAAACGTTGCCGTTATACCCAGGATGAATGGTCTTAATGAGTTCATTTACTATTAATTGGTTAACCTGAGTTTTCTTGACCTCCTATATATTTAACAAATTTAGACACTATCTCACTGCGACCGGACCGAGACAAAATCGAAACTAAGTTCATAAGAAAGCCCAAAGTTGCAAACACAATGACCGCCCAAGCGACTGATCCACCAATAGCATATGGCTTGCCGGCTGAAATTGCATTCTCCAAAGGAGCATCAAACTTTCCATACGCAGTAGATTGCCACACTCCTCCAAAAAGATGCATAACAAGAAGTGTTCCCATTGCATAAATAGATAGCATGAAATGAGAATTTATTCTTTTAAGGCTCGGCCATTCTGTACCTGTAAGACGAGGCACAATAAAATAAATTGCTCCGAAAATTGTCATCGAAAAGAAGCCGTAAACAGCCAAGAGCTGCGTCCCTAGTGAAGTGAAACTTAACTGAGTGAATTTTCCCACGGTAAGAAACGAATTTAAGGCTGAGAAGATACAATATATAATAAAAAATGAAATGCCTGCGACCGTAAACCGCACAGCCGGACTCGAATTGACCTCTATAGACTTCCCTTTAATCGTCATGATTTGGTTAACTGTCACTATAAGAACTGGGATCAGCATTATTATAACAGCTGCACCAGAAACTGCCGGCATCCAGGCCGGCAATGGTCCGCCCATAAACTTCTGAATTCCTGTCCAGCCACCAAATACTGCCAATCCCCAAAAACCATAATAACCCAGTTGAGCTGAATGAACTGGCCTGCCAATTACTTTAGGGATTATATAATAAGCACTGGCTAGCCCGATAGGTGCAAGGACCAGATATATCATACTGCCCATGAACCATGCATTAGTTGCCGCTTTAGCCACTGCTGATCCGGGAAAGATATGAATGAAGAGATTAGCTGTAATAAATATCCATGGGAACCAAAAACATGCTCCAAGAATATACCACACAGATATATAAACTTCTTTGTCTTGCCGACGATGGAACATTGTAACGAGCCAAATTACAATCAATGAAAAAGCCCCGCAAAGGATTGGCCAAACTGCTTTCGGAAATGCAAGCCATTCAATCGATGTTCCGTGCCCGAATAAAATTCCGAGAACCCCTATCAACACACCTAAGTTCCAAAAATGCCCTGCCACTATTAGAGTCACTGGATTCTTAACTTCGGCACGACAAAGCCTTGCCATTATCCAAATCCCCACTCCGACACCAGCCTGAATTGCCCACCCATAAACTAATGCGCCCATGAAAGCAGGATTTGAACGTCCGTAATTAAGGAAGTGCAGGAATGAAAAATCAAGAAAACCTGGTGAATGCAATTTCATCTGCTGCACAAAACCCAAAATAGCAGCCAGAGTCAGCCACACTGCTGCACTTGTTATAAAGAAAAGCACAGGAAACCTGGCTGACCCATCGATGGCAGCCCGGCGCTGTATGTCTTCTTGTGCTTCTTTCTCTTCTGGCATTTGAGTTAAATTAATTTACTACTGAAAATTATCATTTAATTACTTTTAGGATTCCATTCATTAATCTCCAATGTCCCGGAAAAGTACAAATGTATGGATAGTCTCCAGGCTCATCCGGCAAAGTGAACTCAATGACTTCAGACTGCGCAGGATTCACGAGTTTAGTGCTAGCAATGACATCATCCGATTCGGGTACGTATTGTTTCTTTAAAGCTTCAGGATCCGTGAGCATAGCATCCGCCAATGCTCCGACAGCATCCTTCTTTCCAATCTTTGTCAAAACAAAATTATGTTGAAGGACGTCTGGATTCTCAAATGTTAGTATTACTTTAGAACCAGCCTTAACGCTAAGGTCAGCATTTTCAAATTTCATTGTACCAGGTGGATTCCCTACTGCCTTAAGAGTCAACTTGACCGGAGCCTCCTCTTTGGGTTTGTCTTCAGTAGGCTCAACTACTTTAGGAACATTGGCGGCCTGTTTAGCTGCCAGTTCTTCCATCAATCTTTGTTGTGTTTCTGACCCAAGGACTGGTTTTTTTGTCACCTTTGGCTTTTGAGCTGAAAAATCATTGGCAAATTTTTCTAGATCTGAGTTGTTAGGAATAACTGCTCCTTCTTGAGCTTTGTCACTAGCCATCACTTTGGCAATTCTATCCTGACTCTGTTTGGCATAATTTGAATCATTATCACTGCCACTGACTTTGATACCCAGCCAAGCCATGGCACCAAAAGCCACAAATGCCATCAATCCCAAAAGGAAGACGCCTAATCGCTGGAGGGGTGAACTGTCTACGGTGTTATTCAAATTACTATGTCTTGTTTAGTTAACTAGTCTTGTTGATTCATGTAGCCTCGGATCTCTTGGCGGATAAATACTATACTTTCCTATTGATCTTAGAAAGATCCACACCATGCAACTGCCAACTGCAATGAAAGCAAGCGCATCAATAAGAATTCCATAAGGGATCATGAGTTTTTCACCTTCCGTAATGGAAGGACCTCTCTCGGGCATAATGATCCAGTAAATATCGATGAGATGCACTAAGAGGACCCAGCAAGAAGCTGCGCAAATTTGCCTCATATCTTTTTTGGCCTGTTGACGAAGAAGAAAAATAAACGGGATTATAAAATGACCAAAAACCAGGAAAATACTGACGTAATGCCATCCCTCAGTATTGCGGAGAATATAAAATTTGGTTTCCTCAGTGATTTTTGCATACCAATACAGGAAGAACTGGCTAAATGAGATATAAGCCCAGAACACAGTGAAGGCGAACATCAACTTACCCATGATATGGTAGTGCTCGATTGAAACGACTTTATTCAGCGAGCCTTTGCTTCGCAGAAATGTCACTGTGAGAATGATCACTGCCATCGAACTTAGAGCTGATCCAGCAAAAATATATACACCCCACATGGTGGAAAACCAAGTCCAGTCTAATCCCATCAATAGGTCAAAGGCCATGAACGTTGCACAGATTGCAAAAACTGGCACGAACCCAGCACTGAATCTTCTGGCTAAAAACGTATACTTGATGTCGCCAGTTCTGTCCTGACTTAAGGACCAATGACGCATCAGCCATGCGATACCGCACAATGAAACTGCGTAAGCGAAAAACCTAAAAAAGAAAAAACCCATGGTCAGGTATGGCGCTTTATTTTTTAGCAAGTACTCAGGTTCTTGACCGTTCGCTTCGGCTAATCGTAATAATTCCATCCATTCATAAAGAGCCTCTCTTGGTTCTTGAAGAATCAATATCGGTATAAAAAAGACAAAGGAAAAAGGCAGCATATTTGCCAAGTGCTCCATGACTCTTCTCACTGCAATGCCCCACCCAGAATTGGATACATGATGTAAGAGAACCCAAAAAAGTCCACCCACAGCGATAGTGAAAAAATAGTAGCAAGCAAAGAGCCATGAATAGGAAAATGACTCCCTCAATTCTCCACTGCCTAGGAATAAAATAATTAAACTTATGGCCAAAGTAATAGCTCCAATCAGACCAGCGACCTTGATGACCTTTGAGAACTTCGAGACATCAACCCTTTCCCCTTCAAGAGGAAGGTCGGTCAGTGTTACTCCATGATCGGACATTTCTAATTCTTGGTTGATTAAGTTTATTCAGTTGAAGTCGTTTGACTTTCTGCGGGCTCCTTGCCCTGTTGTTTTTCCGCGTTGATTTTTGCATTCTGCAACGCCCTCATATATGCAATGATTGCCCACCTATCCTTGGCTGGAATAGCTCCACCGTAGGGACCCATTAGTGCTCTTCCGATGGTAATAATCTCGAATATTTCGCCATCAGGGCGGTATTCTGGATTTGACGGGTCAGAGAACTTAGCGTCGTGGAGATTGGCAATTGGGATCTGACCCCCGTTGGGACCAAAGGATCGGACTGGGCCATTCCCGTTACCTGAATCGGCATGGCAAATCGCGCAATATATTCCATACCTTTGCTTTCCTCGGATGAGAAAATCTTTATCCACTTCAATCTCCTCAGGCATCCCATCGCCATAATATTCTCCCATCTTACCAGAATTAAAATAATTGCCTTCCAGAGAAAATCCATCAACTATCGCGTCACCCTCATTTGCCGCGACTTCGGGAACGCTGAATCCAACTGGCACTGTTCCCTTGACAGGCTTGCGAGATCCAACCCCATCAGCAAAGAAGTCAGAACGACTCTGCGCATTGATCCTGTCCTGACGATCCATGTCAGGAAAAATCTCAACTGGTGTCTCATTAAACTTATGACCCCGCAAGCCGAACATGCCCAAAATGAGCAGTCCGCCAAGAATTGTTGCGAGGAAAATATAACGCATAATTTTAAATATCTTCTTCTATTAGTTCGATGCTCTTACCTCCAATGTCCTTGAGCATTTTAAGGGTTTCATCTTTTGAGAATTGTGGATCACGCGCCTCAATACATAAGAAGAAAGCATCATCTGAAAAGCGCCCAAATTGCTCACTCTCAAAGAGTGGATGATTCCATCTTGGTAGTCTGTTCAGTATCATACTCCCAAAGAGCGCAGTGAAAGCAGAGAATAAAACGGTCAATTCAAACATCACAGGAAAGAACGCAGGCAAAGTACCTATATTAGCTGGCTTGTCCTGAACGAACGTGGGGTAAATTAAAACCTGAGTAACGAACTGTAATAAGAACGCTGTCAGAGTACCGGTGGCCCCTCCAATGAATACATACCATGAAAGATTTGATTTTTTGAGTCCCATAGCACCATCAAGACCATGGATGGGAAATGGAGAATGAACATCCCAATCCTTGAAGCCGGCATCACGTACCTTTTCTGCGGCGTGATAAACATCACGCGCAGTTTCAAACTCGGCTATGTAGCCATAAACTCTCTTTAATGTATTCAATACGTTGATCTAAGCTTTTTTCTTTTTAGTGGCTTTCTTGGCTGCTTTCTTAGTGGTTTTCTTGGCAGCTTTCTTAGTGGTTTTCTTGGCTGCTTTCTTAGTGGTTTTCTTGGCAGCTTTCTTCACGTTCTTGTGAGACAACTCTTTACCTTCTGCGTCATGAGTAAATGTCTCAGGAGGTAAATAGTGAGGATCACTTTCAGGGAGAACTCCCTTCACTTCTGAAATCGCAATGACTGGCAAGAAGCGGAGAAAAAGAAGAAAGAGGCCGAGAAAAAGACCAAAAGTTCCTACAAAAGTCCAAATTTCAATATTACTCGGATGATAAAAGTCCCATGCTCCTGGCAAAAAGTCCTGCGCAATTGAAGTCACGATAATAACGAACCTTTCAAACCACATGCCTGCATTCACACACATGCATACCGCCATAACAATCCATAGATTATGTCGACAATATTTGAACCAGAACACTTGTGGCGAAATAACATTACAGAAGAACATGGCATAATATGCCCACCAGTAATATCCACTCGTACGGTTCTCAAACGCTGCAATCTCATATTTATTGCCTCCATACCAAGCGATAAATAGCTCCATTATATAGGCGTAGCCGACTATCGTTCCAGTGAGGAGGATAATCTTAGCCATATTATCTATGTGCTTGTGAGTAATTAGATCTTGAAGACCATAAATTTTACGCGCGGGAATCATCAATGTTAGTACCATTGCGAAACCACCAAAGATTGCTCCAGCGACAAAGTACGGTGGAAATATAGTCGTGTGCCAACCCGGCACGATAGATGTCGCAAAATCAAACGACACGACTGAGTGCACGGATAGGACTAGGGGCGTTGATAAGGCAGCGAGTAGAAGATATGCCATCTCATAGTGACGCCAGTGCCGGTTCGCTCCTCGCCAACCAAGAGCAAAGAATCCGTAGGCAATTTTACTAATGCCTTTCTTTGCCCGGTCCCGCAAAGTGGCAAGGTCCGGAATAAGACCAACATACCAAAAAATTACCGATACTGTAAAGTATGTCGAGACAGCAAACACGTCCCAGAGCAGTGGAGATTTAAAGTTTTGCCATATGCCATTCGCATTGGGAACAGGAGCGAGGAACCAAACCATCCAGAACCGTCCGACGTGAAGTGCAGGAAAAATACCCGCACAGATCACCGCAAAGAGAGTCATGGCCTCAGCGGCGCGGTTCACTGAAGTTCTCCATTTTTGTCGAGTCAAAAACAGAATAGCTGAAATCAGTGTTCCAGCATGACCGATACCGATCCAAAAAACGAAGTTTGTTATCGCCCATCCCCATCCGACCGGATGGTTATTTCCCCAAACTCCGACACCAGTAACGACTAAGTAAGCCAAGCAATATCCCAGCACTCCCATCAGAATCACTGAGGGGATGAAAAGGTACCACCAAAGTGCTGGCTGACGATTTTCAACAATACCACAAATTTTATTTGTGACCCAACTCATTGACCGGCCATTAGTGACTAACGGCTCTCTCGCGAGGACTGGTCGAATTGGTTCAGATGTTGGAGCGTCAGCCATTATAATAAATATTAATGTATTTTCTTACTCACGGTTCCTACCTGATCCGCGTCAGGCATTTTCATATTTGGATTCTTAATCCTGGCCAAATAGGTAGTCCTTGCTCTGAGCCCAAGATACTTAAGCATTTCATAGTTCCGAGGTGACGCCTTAACTTTGCTGACCATCGATTCAGGATCAGATATATCTCCAAAGACAATCGCATCACATGAGCATGCAGATTGACAAGCAACCTTGATCTTACCATCAGGCACTTTCACGTCATTTGAATCTCTTGCCTTGCGCTTCTGATCTATTTTGGCCTCCTGAATTCGCTGAACACAATAAGTGCATTTCTCCATGACTCCTCTCATCCTGACCGTGACGTTTGGATTCTTTTGCAGCTTCAGGCTAGGTGCAACTCCAGTCTTATCCTCATCAGAAAGCGGTCCACTATAGAGCTGGTCGAGTGGTCTTTTATTATAATCGAAGAAATTAAATCGACGCGCCTTGTATGGGCAATTATTGGCACAATATCTTGTACCAATGCATCTATTATACGCCATCGCATTGAGCCCTTCTTCGGTATGAACCGTAGCATTGACTGGGCACACCGTCTCACAAGGAGCCGCCTCGCACTGAGCACAGGATACTGGTTGAGGCATGAACTGAACATTTTCAAAGTCCTCCTCTTCGTCATCAAATTTACCATGACTATCAGTATTTGGAGCAAAGTAACGATCCATACGGACCCAGTGCATTTCTCTTCCAATGATGACCTGATCCTTTCCCACAATCGGAATATTGTTCTCAGACTGACAAGCAATTGTGCAGGCATTGCAACCATTGCAAAGGTTCAAATCAATGGACATACCCCATTGCTGAACACCATCATCAATTAGCTTATCAACGTCCTGCCCTCGGTAAACGGCCTGTTCAGGAGGAATATGAGAATCCATTCCTCTCGATTGAAACGATGATGCGTGTTCCTCTTCTGGATGCTTAGCATGAGCCTCCTTTGACTTCACTGACTCTTTATCAAATTCTTTTTTAGTTCCGTCGCGATAAAGTGCTCGGCCTTCCATCAGGAAATGTTCCTGAGTAATCGCTATAGGATAAGTCTTTGTGTTGTAACCCTCTCTCAATTCGACCTCGTCAGTGACCAGCTCAACTTTAGCACCAGTAGCAAATAGTGGTGTATCAGAACCTCTTAATGGATAAACATTAAATCCAGTCGTGTCCCCAGTATCTTCTCCGGCAGATTGTGGAGTTCCGGCAATTGATCCCGCACCTTCTTGGCCGTAACCAATTGAAATACTGATCGAATCCTTAGCATGCCCGTATGCTGGAAGTATTGGAAAATAATGCGGCTCTCCTTCGTCAATCTCGACCTTAATAAGGTGAGCCTTATCCTCTATTACTAGATCATCATTCTTCCAATCCAGATCCTTAGCTTTTGCTAATTTCTTAATAGTCGAAATTCCTACCAATGCGGCATTGTCCCAGGTCAAGCTGGTTATTGGATCAGGAACCTCTTGTAACCATCCATTATTGATATGGCGTCCGTCCCAGATCTTATTGTCAGTCGTGAAAACAATCTCGTAACCATTCGAATCGGTAACATTATTACCAATGATTGCTTTGGCCGATTCGTAATTAATCTCGGCATTAACTGAAGGGTATTGACTGTCCCGAAGAAAACCATTTCGTAGTGTCGTGCTCCATAAAGGCTCAGAGTCAGATTCGGCAATAGCTTTGAAAGTTTCCTTCACTGCGTCCTGAACGGGATCCGTGCCAGCCTCGGCTTCCTTGTCCGATAACAACTTAAGCAAGAACGCTGTTTCTGACACGCCATCAAATAGAGGCGCAATCATGGGCTGAATCACGGAGTACGTTCCATCGGACGCTCTGACATCACCCCAACTTTCCAGAAAATGAGCACCTGGGACATGCCAATCAGATGCACGAGCCGTAGCACACAGATTTCTCACACCTAAATGAATTACCGTTTCAACTTTTGAAACTAATTCATCAAATTTCAAATCCGCCGGGGCACTATAGACAGGGTCGCTTTCGGCACTAATTACCAAAGTTGAAATTTTTCCATCATTAATGGCTTTAGCGAGCTCACCAATGGTCCCCGATGCTGGATGGGATCCACTTACAATTTCAATGGCTTTGTCTGTCCCTATATTTCCAAGAGCACTATTTACTGCCAGGCAAAGGGCATGAGCTCCTTCGTCTTGCCTGTTCCCTACTAATACCAAACTCTTACCCTTATGTTCATGAAGATCCTTAACTGCCTCATTAATCCAAACCTTAATATTGTCTGCGACTTGCCTATCTTTAACTAGAGCTCCTAACTCAGCATCACCAGTTAACTCGGCGACCTGCTTAGCAACTTCATTAAGGAGGGCAACCTGCTCGCTTGCTTTGACTGGGATCCTGTGATCAGCCATGCCACCAGTGACTGTATATTGATGCTCTGTGACATACAGTCTATTCATCGGCCCCGGCTTTTCCTCGCCTTCGATATGATCGACCTTACGGCCCATAGAAAAATCAGAAGTTGCGCTGTCTGAAATACGGTCTACCCCCATAAAATCCGACCCTATTGAAAGAATCCGTTGAGCCTTATCGATTTTGTAACGGACATTATTGCCTTTACCAAATAATGAACTGACCGCATTTTGCAGATTCTTATTATCTACAGCCTCATATTCGTAGAAACCGGCTCCGGGCAATTGTTGAAAAAGCAGGTCAGCGACCCGTGCTCTTGTGGGGGATGTGCTAGCACCGTGAAGGAACGCCAAGCCCTCACCTTTTGATTCGTCCCACTCCTTCTTCTTCTCTGAAACAAATGACCAAAACTCATTAGCTTCGACCGCATCAGAATCTCCCCGGCCCTTGATGTAAGAGCGTGAACGTTCAGGGTCATAGAAATCCAATATCGAAGCAATCGCAAACTGATCAGCAGAACCCATGCTTCCCGGATGAAGTGGATTGCCTTGCAAATGTATTGGCCGACCTTCATGGACTTTTGCTATGACCGGACTCGCTCCACCTAACCTAGGCATTGCCGTGGCATAGTAAACCGCCTTCCCTGGCACCATCCACTCAACACTGTCCGAGTATGGAAGGATCTTCCCTACGGGCCTACGGCAACTGGTCAATCCAATACCAGCCAAAGCAGTGGACGCCCCCATGAAACGCATGAAGCTTCTCCTGGAAAGAGAATCCTTGTCGCCTTCTCTGTTTAGTTCGGCCGCGCCCTGCGGGAATTCCCTCTCGAGTCGGCTAACGAATGCCGGGCTCTGTTCCAATTCCCCGAGACTACGGAACATCCGTTTCCCAGCTAGTGGATCTTTAGGGTGTTGTAAGACGCGCTTCACTTATTCTTATGAGTTATAATCGTAAATTGTTTCTATCCTTGAACATTCATCGGTGACAACCGCTACAGTTATTGCCTGATGGCGGACGGATGTGCCACAGATCCTTCAAAGCAGACCCTATATCTTTTTGTGTTAATGGCTTATCACTGTCAGGAACAAATTCCTCAGCTTGCTCTAATCCGAACCTCTCTTCTATGTAGGATTTAAAATCCTCACGTGCCAAATTTTCAGGCTTCCACTTTAAATTAAAGACCTGATCCAAGGGCCTCAAATGTTTCTCCGGCTCCTTGTGACAATCAAGGCACCAACTCATGCTATGCGGTTTATCATGATGCACCACGCGCATCTCTCCAACATCACCGTGACAACTGGCACAACTGACTCCACGATTTACATGCGCTGAGTGATCAAAATAGACATAATCAGGAGCACGGTGGACCCTGACCCACTCGACTGGATTCCCGTCATAGGATTCGTAATTTTTATCAACTGCCTTCCGAATTGGCTCAATCTTTGGACTGTCAGATTTAACATGCTTATGACAATTCCAACAAGTCGAAGCAGACGGCACATTGGCGTGACCGGAATTCTCAACAAAGGAATGACAATAACGGCAATCCATCCCAAGCTGTCCTACGTGCAGCTTATGATCATATGGAACTGGTTGATCGGGCTGATAACCCACCCTTGCGTACTTCGGAGTAAAGTAATAGGAGACCGCTGCACTGACTCCGATGCCTAATATAATAAGGGCACCGACAATCTGCAGGGGCAATGTGTTAATCCAACGCGGAAAGGGATTGGCCATTTAATGGTTAATTAAGTATTCTATAGTATCTTGTGAAAAATTTCACAAGCGAAATTTATAGGATTTTTATTCAAATCTTCCCCCCGCCTGAGACTGGAAGTATTTGGAGGTTATAAATAGAACGGAAATATATATATTTGGTTTTCTTGGGCTAAAACAAAGGGTTCCTTGGTGCTCATGAACTCGTGGGTGCCTCCCTCTTCGATCTGGCTGATGATTGACAATTCTCATCGCAGAACCTGCCCTTCTCTGATTCACATTTCTCGCAAA
>CACJBM010000013.1 GCA_902591645.1 uncultured Verrucomicrobiota bacterium
GAATCACTTACCGACCAACAAGGAATTGGACAATTCCAGGAATTGAGGATTCAAAAGGATGGCGGCCGATGGATTCACAGGTAGGACTTAATCGTCCTTTTGCCGGCTACATTTTTGAACTCAAGGCAATGCGAGACGCTCCGCAATGGATGCTGGAACTGGTTGAAAGGTTCAATCTAACGACGACTGGTTTTTGCAAGTATGCCACTGCATGGAGGCTAGAAACTCTGTTCAGAGGATTTGAGTATGACAGTGCTTCACAGAATACAACCGCAACCAATAACAGTATTTAAAATACCAGAACTTAACTTTCCAAACAACAAGAGATAAATTTAATCAACATGGAATCCTTCTTAACAGCCTTAGGCCCAACTCAACCACTCACGGCAATGGAAGTGCTATTTTCATTGAGTGTCAGCTTTGTTCTGGGCTTGGTATTGGCAACAGTTTATCGCTGGACGCATCAGAGCTTCTCATACGCACGTTCCTTCCTCCACACCATGGTACTGGCTACTATAGTTATTACCGTCATGATAATGGCGATTGGAAACAACATGGCAAGGGGATTGGGAATCATGGGAGCCATGGCATTCGTGCGTTTCAGGACACCCATCAGAGACCCCAGAGACATCATCTTTCTATTTGCTTCCCTTTCTATCGGAATCGCATCGGGAGCACAGGTATATGAAGTCGCAATCATTGGTACTCTATATTTCTGTTTCACTGCAATATTTCTAAGCTGGTCACCGTTCGCTTCTCGTCGAGAATTCGAAGGGCTTTTAAGATTCATGCTTCCGCCAGAATCCCCATCACATGAACACCTTCAAACGGTCTTCGGCACGTATGCCAGTTCCACGGAAATGGTAGCAATGCGCGAAGCCATACAAGGAGAAGTTCAAGAATATTCTTATCAAATAAGATTAAAAGACCCTTCATATAAGACAGATCTCGTAGATGCCTTATCAAAACTTGAGGATATCTCCGAAGTTAGTCTTGTAATGCAACGCACAACCGTCGAAATTTAATAGATCCATGAGTAATAGCATTCCCAACGAAATTAAGCTCAAGAAAACTTCAACTTACCGAGCACGTAAGATCCTTGAAAAATGGCCACTCTTAGTTTGGCTTGGCGTATTGGGTCTGGTCCTATTTCTATACTCACAAAGAGGAGTCAAGGTAAGGATCAATGGAATGGTAACCGCACACACAGAAGAGGTATCCGCTCCAGAGGACGGAGTCATCCTAAAGGTTCTCGTTAAAGAAGGACAGAAAGTGTCGAAAGGGCAGGAATTAATTGCCCTAGATCCTTCTCTCATACAGAAGGAAATCGATGACTACAAAGCAAACCTTCCCTTTTTAAGGGCAGACATGGAAAGGAAATTCAAAGCGACTCGTTTTGGAATCAACGCTGACATACAGAGGGCCAAATCGCAGAAAGCCAGCGCCGAGTCTCGACTCGAAACGGCCAAGAGGAATTCTGAATTGATTAAAAATAATGTGGAAAAGCAACTCAGTTTGCAAAGTGAACTAGATGCAGCTCTTAGTAAAATTGACGTCATCCAAACTGAACTAACTACTCATGCCAAATCCATTGAAACCCTCAATGCAGATTTAAAAGAAGCCGATCAACTCCTTACAAAAGTAGACGGCGTTAATCTCCCTGAAGAACTTCTCGTACTCAAAGAAAGACTGAAAAATAAAACGCTCGTCGCTCCTGGCGAAGGAACAATTTTCAAACTTAATAAGTTGGGAGGTGTCACAAAATTAGGAGAGCCTATCCTTACCATTAATCTCACAAACCCAAATAATGTTCCCGCCAAAACGATAAGAGGACTCATTCCTCAAGATCAAAACCCCGAAGAACTTTCAGAAGATCAAGTCGTATGGATCAGCCAAAGGAAAAATAAGCCAATCGCTTACAAAGCAAAAATTATTACCGTTTCCCCCAGCATCGAAGCGTTACCGAATTACGGAACACCTATAGACGGACAATATATAAGGGGCCGGGTATTTGTGTGTGAACTGCCTGATGATTTTGAAGACTTATTACCAGGAACCGGCGTGCATGTACACATAAAGGCACCGGGCTCATTTAATCTCTGGAACTTTGGAAAGACCCCAGTCAAAGCTGCCAGCAACTAACACAAAACGTAACTTTAATCTTACCAAACACCTAAACTGTATTAAAGCAGTTACTAGATTGTTAGAGGTTCCAGATACGCCTTCAATAATGCAAAGCCTCAGAAATAAAATAATGCAGCATCCTTTGCTGTTTTCGATGATTTTATTTGGATTATTGCAAATTCAAAATGGCAAGGCAGAGACTAAACAAGAAAATGCTGATGATGTAGGATTATCCGAACTCATTGCTCTTGGAATAAAAAATAATCCTCGGCTCATCTCATTGCGTGGTGCAATCACCATTGCTGAAGCTCAAAAGAAAGCAGCCCGGGACTGGCCAGACCCTCAAATAAGATTCCGGAAAAATTGGGGGAGCAATGAAATTCCTGCGCCTTTTACTGAAACAAGAACCGAAAGCTACACTCAGCAGCTATCAAGAACAGTAATCAACGAAGACGGGCAAGAGAAGAAAAGCATTTCCGAAGAAACTGTAAACCGCAATATCTCTAGAACGATAACAGAGGGCAGTGATAAAACGGTAATCGAAGAGACAATCGAAGAGAATTCAGAAGAAAATATCACCATCCTTCCGAATCCTGAAATCTTCGAACCAGGAGGCACTAGAACTGACGCTCGAGAGATGACCCGTAACGGAACTGAAACAAATTTTCACGACACCAATCCATTTGCCGATGAGGAAGATACCCAGTTACAATTTCGCCTTTATGTTCCTCACCCGGGAATCCGCAAAGCGCGATTGGCACGAGCCGAACAAGAAGTCGAACTTGCTAGAGCCGCTGCCCTCAATCAAGAGCGTGACGTTGTCATTAAAATTAGAGAAGAATACGAACAACTGCAATACCTCAAAGCTCAAATCGAATTACTTGAATTAGAAGAATCTGCAGCTAAATCATATTCTGAAGTTCAAAACACGATGCTCAATAGCGGCCTCATAACAATCGATAAAATTGAATATGTCGACAGTGAGGGCCTTTCAGTGGAGGGGGCACAAATTGAATTTAATTCTCAAAGAGATAACCTCGCTGCTCGGGTCGGCTTAAAGAACTCCCAAAGAATCAGAATCACTGATAAGCTTATCAGCCCTTCAATTGATCTGGACCATACTCATCTCGAATATCTGATAAGGATGTCCCTAGCTAATCGAGGCGAATTAACAACCATAAGAGCAAAGGAAAAAATTGCACAGTCCTCATTAAATGAATCAAGAGCGAAGAAAATACCTTGGTTTGATTATGTACAAGCCGGCATAGGGAGGGAAGAGGAAGGCAATCAAAGAACTGCGGAAAGCTGGGGAATACAGCTGGCTATGTCTGTTCCTTTATTTAGCTGGCTAGGCCATGAAAGTAAGGTGCGTGAAGCTGCTGTCGCATCCTATTATTCGCAAAAAGGAGCCACTCAAACAATTATCACAGCAGAAGTTGTCGCCTCATATGAAAACCTTAAACGCGCAAAGAAATACAGGGACCGAGCTCATAAGTATGCCATAGCCCAAAAAAAATATAACACCGAATTCATTGAGCGGATAAACAATACAGGACGACACAAGCTAGAAAAAATCCGTTTTGAAATTGCACAAAACACAGCAAAGACGACACAACAACGTCTTGCCGCAGAAAGAACATACAACAAGGCATTACTTCAATTGGAAAAGGCATTGGGCACATCCCTTGAAAAGGTTTTCACTGTACCCGCAGACGATCAGGTCACTGAAAGCGCATTGCCATCCAAAGAGCTCATAAGCACAAATGAGACTCCCCATAAGAGGCTCTCCAAAAAAGATGCGACTCCTAAAAAAGTCGACTCTTACATTCAGACAAAAAGGAAATTTCCTATAGTCGATAAATTTCGTTCAGGCCTGCGTTCCCTGACTCCAAAGGTTTTCAGGAAAAAGAAGTAATAAATTGACCAGCATGAAGGCTTACCAATGGATTACACTCCTTCTACTTGGCGCGCTAACAATTAACTTGCAAGCCCTCGAAGTAAGTGAAGACGATAATAGCATTAAGATTCTGGACGGAACGAATGAACTTCTCGTTTATCACAAATCAGAAGTACTTCCACCAAAAGGGAGTGACCCGTCTTATAAAAGAAGCGCGTTCATTCATCCATTAAAAACTCCAAAAGGATCGATAGTCACATCAATACATCCAGACGATCACCTCCATCATGTTGGACTTTGGCATGCCTGGGTGAACACTTCTCACGGAACTCGGAAAATTGATTTCTGGAATCTCAAAAAAAAAGAAGGGACTGTCCGTTATAAAAAGACAATCTCTCTAAATAAAGGATCAGATAAGAAAGGGTTTACAGTTTTACAAGAACACATCGCAATAAAAGAAGGACAAGAACCGATTACCATTATTGAAGAGTCCTTCTCTATCGGAGTAGTAAAAGAAAAAAATGCATACTTCATTGATTATATTAGTGAACAAAAAAATGTATCTTCTCTTGATTTGAAATTTCCAGCTTACCGCTATGGAGGGCCAATCGCATATAGAGGACCAAGGGACTGGACTAATGCAAATAGTCAGGTCCTTACTTCAGAAAATAAAAATCGCAGTAACGGACATGCTACTCGTGGACAATGGTGTGCTTTTTCAGGACCAACTGATAAAGGCAGTGCCCTTGTTGCCATTCTCTGCCACCCAGCAAATCATGATGCTCCACAAAGAATGCGTATATGGCCCGCATCGAGCCATAATGGCGCAATTTTCTTTAATTATGTGCCGGCACAGGAGAATTCTTGGAAGTTAATTCCTAATAAATTGAATGAATTCAGGTATAAAATTATTATATCTGACTCGAAAATGGATAAAAAAATGATCGAATCGGCATGGTTGAAATATGCTGATGAATGATCCTTTGCTTTGATTATCCACGAACGAGAAGTGAAATTAAGTTCGATTACACTCCGAAAGGCCTGAAAACTAGGTAATTAAATATCAATTTAGTTGCTGATAATCTTGCCAAGGAATTGAAATTAAGTAACGTTCAAATGCTTAATGAGCCTAGTAGCAGAAAAGTCTTCAAAGGAAGGTGAAACGAACGACATCAATGATGCGGTCATTCGCCTCGCCGGCAATTCTCAGGACGGCATACAAACTATCGGAGGATTTCTTGCACGCCTAGCTGGAAGAAGTGCACAGGAAGTCATGACTTACATGACCATCCCTTCAACAATTAGTGGAGGCGCATCCATCTTTCAGGTCCGAATCGGTTCTGGTGAAGTTCTTTCTCCTGGTGATGAAGCTGATTTTCTGGTCGCTTTTTATCAGGACAGTTATGAGAACCATTTAAGTTCCCTCCGCGATGGAGGTGTCTGCTTATATGACAGTGATCATGTAGAACCTGATACTGATGACAAAAGAGTCGCCTATGTTGGTATACCTATGACATCAACGACGGTTGAGGCTATCGGAGGATCAGCACGAGACAGAGGGAAAAATATTTTTGTTCTAGGGTTATTAACCAATCTCTTTGGATTAAATAGGGAGAAACTCGTCACCATCATTGAAGCACAATTCAAAAGAAAACATGAAAGCGTATTGCGCAATGCAATGCTGGCCTTCGATTCAGGATACGCATATGAAATCGGCCAAATCCATAATCACAATTATGCGTTTGAGCCAGGAGAAGCTGAAAAAGGAGACCGTATAACTACTGATGGAAACACAGCACTCACCTATGGCCTTATCGCAGCCGGAGTAAGATATGGAGCAGGTTACCCTATAACTCCATGGTCCTCGATCATGGAAATTTTACGCACTGAACTTCCAAAATATGGAGGCATCTTTATACAATCAGAAGATGAGCTAGCAGCCATTGCCTCCACTGTCGGATTTGCCTATGCTGGCCATGTCGCGGTGACTGGAAGTTCGGGGCCTGGCCTATCATTGAAAATGGAGGCTCTTGGATATGCATCAATGGCTGAACTGCCTCTCGTCGTCATTAACGTTCAACGCGGAGGCCCCTCGACAGGACTTCCAACTAGTGTAGAACAGAGCGACTTGATGCAAGCCATTTATGGGAGCCATGGAGATACGCCACGTGTTGTCATTGCACCAAAGGATGTTGAAGATTGTTATCACACCGCCATCGAAGCATGCCGCATCGCTAAGGAATTCAGCACGCCAGTCATAATTTTAACGGACCAGTCACTCGCGACTCGAATCGAGGCATTCCCAGAACCAGATCTATCCGACATCGGGGAACCCGACTTGGATCTTGAACCTCGAGGTGAAGAGTTCTTACCCTATCCCCTCGAATCTGAAACAAAACATGCTCCCCCAGGCACTAAAATGCTGAATGGAAAGTACCCGGTCGTCACTGGACTCGAACACGATGAATGGGGACACCCAAGCTCAAATCCTGAGCTGCATCAAAAAATGACGAACCGCAGAAGGAACAAGTTAAAAAGATTGGCCTCAACATTATCTGCGCCTGAAGTTTACGGGCCAGAAGAAGGAGATGTGCTGTTAATTGGTTGGGGATCAACTTGGGGACCTATCCGTGAGGCCGTAGATACAGCTTTAAAGAACGGACAACAATTATCTGCGATTCATCTGCGCCACATTCACCCGATGCCTGAAGGCATCGATGAGATAATTGCAAAATTCAATAAATCAATCGTTGTCGAAATGAATGACGAAGGATTATACGGATACGGACAATTTGCCACACTCCTACGTGCTCGCTATGCAAACCCAAACATACACAGCATTACTAAAACAGATGGTCTCGGCTATAAAATTAGAGAGATCATCGCAGGAATTGAAAACATTACTGGTCAGTAGTTCATACTAACAATAAATTTACCATGTCTTCTGTAGCTCCAGCTGATCCCGAAAAACTGACAAAAAAACAATTAAAAGCAGATCATCCCACATGGTGTCCAGGGTGTGGAGACTTTACTGTACTGGCTTGCTTCTTCAAAATTTTAGAAGAGCTGCAATTTCCTCATGAAAATATATGCACCATTGCTGGTATCGGGTGCTCTTCTAGATTCCCTTATTTCGTCAATTCACATGGACTCCATTTTATTCACGGAAGAGCCCTTCCTTTAGCAACTGGAGTAAGTTTATCTAGACCAGATCTTCATGTTTTTGCTTTCGGAGGTGACGGCGATGGTTTCTCCATTGGAGGCAATCATTTGGAGCACTGCGCTAGAAAAAATCCAAACCTAACTTATGTCATTATGGACAACTTTGTCTATGGACTGACAAAGAAACAAACGTCCCCAACTTCCCCAATAGGATTCCAGTCAAAGACTGACCCTAGCGGTGCTATGGATATGCCTGTCAACCCGATGAAAAAATTAGTAGCGAGTGGCGCCAGTTTTATTGCTCGCACACATTCCACGCAAGTAAAACATATGACCGAAATGTTCAGACGTGCGATCCAACATCCTGGCTTCTCTGTCATCGAAGTACTGTCAGAATGTCCTGTGTTTTATAAGGGCGCCTTTGATGATGGCAACCCAAGAAAGGGAGGCGAATTTGAAATTATAGACGAAAAGGTAGGCGACGGTACACCTGAGGATAACGAAAGGCATGATGTTGCCAGTGAAACGGCTGCATTCGCATTGGCTGATATTCAATATCCAGGAAAATTCGGTGTGTTTTATCAAAAAGAACGCCCTTCGAAAAATGCTCTCGAAGATAACCTGATCAAAACTAGCCGTGAAAAATCAAATAATGCTGATGCACGTAAATTGATAGAGGAACGTTTCAAGGGCATGAGGTAAATGTCCGCAGGCCAAATATCACGAAGGATCACCTTCATTACATTATTAATTTGGCCACTAATTATTAGAACAGCAGTAGCTGATCCAGACCCACCTCATACGCTAACGGCAGAGGCACCCATATTTGGTGAAATTACAATAGAATGGTTAGATGATTCTGATGATGAAGATTCTTATATACTTCAAGTCAGAACCTCACCTCAAGCCGACTGGTCATCTCTGGGGTCATTTAATTCAGAGTCAAAGGATGTGACGCTCACTGGAGGATCCCCAGTTACCAACTATGAATTTCGAATCCTCTCTGTTAATGAATCAGGACAATCTGCCTCGCAAGCAGCAAGCATCACAATGCCTGATAAGTTTTTAAATAATCCTTTCGCAAATATAAGTCAGGGAAAGATTTTCTCATTGCAATTAATTGCGAACAATCAATCCAACTCACAATCAATCACTTATAAAGCTTCTCCTCTTCCTGACGGTTTATCAATTGATTCAAGAACAGGGATCATCAGCGGAACAGCATTTGAGGACGGATACTTCAATGTGATATTAAGAGCAGAGTATAATTCCCCAGAAGCAACCGCTTCTCTCGCTAGACTGGCCTTGAGAATTGCCCCAGCACTCTCAGCACCTCAGTTAAAGGAGACTATTCCTGATATAAAAATGATTGTGTCGGAAAGTCCTGTAATTATTAATTTGAATTCCTACTTTGAAGATAAAGACACTCGGCTTGCTATTAAGATCAACACTAATCATGGTAATATGGTTTTTTCACTCTTTGACAAAACGTTACCTGATCCTGTATCCAATTTTTTAAAGTATGTTGATCGAGGAAATTACAGTAATACAATTTTTCATCGATCCGTGAATTCACAGGGACTAAATATTATTCAATCCGGAAGCTACTCCCTTAAAGGCAATAAATTCATCAGCTTACCCACTGATCCTCCAATATTAAACGAGCCCGGCATTGCAAATGACAGAGGGACCTTAGCCTTTGCCCGAACATCTGACCCGAACAGCGCAACTAGCGGTTGGTATATTAACACACAAGACAATCCCGGATTAGATGTCGGCAACAGTTATACTGTCTTTGGCCGGACAATTAATAATTCATTAAATATCATCGATCAAATAGCGTCCTTTCCAACAGGGTCTCACGAAGTAGTACTCAACGACACACCTTATACATTATCAGATTTCCCAACTACAGACGGAAGAACGCCTTCATTTAGCGTACCTGAAAACGTAATAATAGTGAAAAGTATAGTTCGCGTCCCAAGTATCTCATATGAGATCATCTCAAATACCAATCCAGAAATTGTCCAAACAACAATAGAAGCAAATAATTCATCTCAAAGACTCACTCTTGAACCGTTAACGATTGGCAGCACACAACTCGATCTGTCCGGGACAGACATCGATGGAAACAAGATAAATTCCTCAATTAACATATCAGTTGAAAACAATTATGAAGCATGGGCAATATCTGAAGGGTTGGGGCCAGATTCTAATGAAATGAATGACAGGCCCACAAAAGGAATACTAAATAATTTACAGTCTTACGCCTTTGGAGGGAAGGCACTAGATGCCAATGATGATAGAGAGCGTTTGCCTGAAATTATATTTCTGGATTCAAGTGAAGAAAAAGAAATAGGGATCAAATTATTTCATCGCAGATTTGTTTCTGACTTAAACTATTCAGTGCAAGTCAGTCAGGACCTGGAAAAATGGAGCACGGTCTGGTCAACTAGTGAAGGGGAATCATCCCCATCAATAATTAACCTGCAAAAAGATAAAACTTTTACTGAAATAACGATTTCTAATTCTTCGAAAGAAAAAACACAATCACAACATTTTTTCAGGATCGTAACAGATTACATCGATCCCAATTAATTGTGAGTTCACACAAGCTATATTATCTTGCTCTCAGCTTACTCACTCTATTAGTGAGCTGCTCTGATAATAGTGAGAGCACTCACAAAAAAGAATCCATCCTAAATATTAAGAGCGAATCAAAACATAATTTGACGCAAGAAGGATTCTCAGAATTAGCATACAATAAGGACCTTGCATGGTCATCTTTTGACAACCCATCAAAGGATGGTTGGAATTCTGAATATTTTGCCAATAAAGCTCAGGATCAATTGTCAGTTATTTCCAAGATAATCAAAGACAGCGATCCCACTAAGAGCATTGAACCCTCTACTGACAAAGTGTCATTTACAACAATCCGTCCAGATTCCTTAGATCTGGTCTATTCGGATAAAACATTTGAAGTGCATCGTCAAAACGCAGAACCATTAACAATAAATACAGGCAAGGAACTCTTTTTAAAGAATCTCAGGAATTCAAAAATTTCAGCATCTGAAGAGATTCAGGTAAAGTTTAAGATTACCGATATCAAACTGAATGAAAACGCATTCAAAACAACCCAACTTTTTTCACTCTCATTTCGCACCAAAGAATTAATCACTGACGAAAGATCTGTTTGGGATATTACTTGGGAAGAAAATCAAAAAAAAGAACTTAAAATCTCTTCCCTAACTGTCAGAGATTACGAAAAAACAATTCGCAAATCGTCTGAAAAATTATTTTCAGACTGCACAGAATCGATATTCTCCGGAAATTCTTCCTACAAAGAGCAGCTAACTAAAGGGGTCAATGAATGGCTGGAGCAACTACCTGCATACGCTATGCTAAATAGGTTCGGAACTCCTGGAATGGCAATCGGTGACATTAATGGGGATGGCTTAGAAGATTTATACTTGTGTCAAGAACCTGGTATTCCAAATAAACTTTTCCTGCAAAATAAAAACGGCACATTGAAAGACATTTCAAAAGAATGGAAAGTCGACTGGATAGAGGATTCGCGTAGCGCTTTGTTGGTAGATTTGGACAATGATGGTGATCCAGACCTTGTAGTAGCGATGTACGGAAATATTGTTATCGCGGCAAACGAAGGGAGCAAAAAAGGATTTGAAGTAGTTGACGTCATACCTACGAGCGAATCCACCTCCTCATTATCTGCCGCAGATTACGACCTAGATGGAAAATTAGACATCTATGTTTGTTGCTATGCTCCTAATAAATCTTCTGATGCTACAGCCATGCAAACCATTGGAGCAAATGCTCGGCGCTTTGTCTACCATGATGATAACAATGGCCCTGAAAATTTTCTACTGAAGAATGAAACCGATTCAGCTGCAGCAATATCTTTTAGGGATGTGACCAAAGAAACTGGTCTAAACTCCAACAATCAAAGGTGGTCATTTGCTGCGAGTTGGGAAGATTTTGATATTGATGGTGACCCTGATCTTTACGTGGCAAATGATTATGGCCGTAATAATCTTTATCGTAACGATGAAGGAACTTTTAAAGACGTTGCCGCTCAGATGGGAGTCGAGGATAGCGCATCTGGCATGTCGGTCACTTGGGCCGATTATGACCTCGACGGACGACAAGATCTTTATGTGTCAAACATGTTTTCAGCTGCAGGAAGCAGAATCACTACACAAAAAGAATTCAAACCCGATGCGAACCTTGGAACTCGCAAACGGTTCCGCAGATTCACCAGAGGAAACACATTATTTCGAAACACTCCTGAAGGTTTCATCGATACTAGCGAAAGTGCTGGCGTCACTATGGGAAGGTGGGCATGGGGTTCACGGTTTGTGGACCTTAACAATGATGGGTGGCAGGACTTAGTCGTTGCGAACGGATACTTAAGTGCGGCTGACAATGGAACGGGTGACTTGTGAAGTTTCTTTTGGAGGCAGGTCGTGCCTCAGACATTTAACGATGTAAATGATCCCAGAGAAGCGAACAATACCCCTCATACTCAACTCTCAAAGATGATTGAGGCTGGACGCTCATTTAGCGGAAACGAGCGTAATTGTGTGTTTATAAATACAGGGAATTCTATCAAATCAGATGGGAAATTTGCTGACATTTCTTTTGCCAGTGGACTGGATTATGAAGATGACGGCCGGTCCGTAATTCCCATTGACTGGGACCATGATGGTGACATGGATATGTTCATATCAAACAGGAACGCGCCAAGAATTCGTTTTTTCAGAAACGAATCCAACAATCACAATAGTTCAATACAGTTGAAGCTTTCAGGAAACGGAACCAGTTCAAATAAAGACGCAATCGGAGCAAGAGTACAAATTAAAATCAATGGGAAAACTTTAGTTCAAACTCTCAGAGCCGGTGAAGGCTTCCTTTCTCAGTCCACTCAATATCTTCACTTCGGAACAGGTAATAATAAAGGGCCATTCGATGTAATCGTAAATTGGCCTGATAGTAACAATTCATCAGAAAATTTCACGGGCATAAACCCAGGACGCCGATATCTCTTACAACAAGGAGCAGGATTAAGCGCTGAAATCGAAATCCGACCCGCAATAAAAAAGTTCGACCCAACTAATCCCAGTATAGCTCCTACAGAACGCACAGCCAGGTCACCTATAATTCCATTATTGAGCGGCACTGAACTAAAAATTAAAAGCCCAAATAATAAAACAATTTCAACGGGGACAGGGAATCCTTCCTTAATTCTAATCTGGGCTAGTTGGTGCCCCTCATGCCGGGAAAAACTTCAGGAATTAACCAATAGGGAAAAAGAAATCCGTAAAGAGGGACTTCAAATTATAGCACTCAATGTAGACGCTCTTGGGGACGATAAAGTGAAAAAAAGCGTAGAAAAAGAGATCCTTAAAAACATGAAATTTCCCTTTGCCAGCGCCGTTGCTAATGCTGGAGTCCTTCAATCACTTCAGGAAATGCATGATGTCCACATAGGACTAAGTCGTCCTCTCCCTATACCTTCGGCTTTTCTCCTAGATCAAAAAGGCAGAGTCTCTGTAATATACAAAGGGAAACAAAAATTAGACACGATACTGTCAGATCTAAACCATGCCAAACTGACAAGGGCCGAACGATCGACCCGATCAGCAGCGGTCAAAGGAAGAACACTCAATCATCCAGTTTCTATTGCGACAGGAGATTTGCATGCAGCGTCATTACAATTCAGACGCGCCAATAGTGAGGAGAAGAAAGGAAACATTAGTGCTGCCGAAAATCATTATCTATGGGCCACTGAACTTGTTCCAAATTACTCGGCTGCACAAATATCTCTCGGAAAATTATATTTAAATAAAAGGGAATGGGAAAGTGCGGCTAATCGAATCAGGAGAGGCTTACAACATGATCAAGGAAAGCCTGAAGACCACTTCATCCTTGCAAAAACATATCAACAAATTGGCAAGAATAGTGAGGCTCTCAAGAGTCTTGAAACCGCAATAAAAATAAATCCTCAATTTGCACCGGCTATATTTGAAATTGCCGCCATTAATGTCAGATCGGGAAATGTTTCCGATGCTCTGCTCCGGTACCGCCAAGGCCTAAAGGCTCAACCTGACAACCTAAAAGCCGCCAACAATCTGGCTTGGCTCCTTGCCACTAGCCAAGATGCGAAAGCACGAAAACCAAAAGAAGCACTTCTAATGGCTCAGAAAATTGTCACAGCAACGAAAGAGCAAAATCCAGATGCGCTCGACACACTGGCAGCAGCACAAGCCGCCTCTGGAGACTTTGAATCAGCTATTAAAACAGTTAATAAAGCAATGATCCTGATCAAACCCGGGCAATTCCCAGCGCTCATAAATCAACTGAAAGCCAGATTAGATTCCTATCAGAACAGAAAACCTCATGTCGAATGAATCACTCGATCTGCCTGACTCTGTAGAAGATTCTTTTCTCATCTCCCACAAAGAAATCATCCACATAGGTGGTTTGCTTACCTTCAGACATGACACCATCATCAAGTTCAGCCCAGCCTCCATCATCTTCACCGCTTTGAAGATTTGTTGAAAAATCAACCGCATAGGTTGCACCAGGACGTGAATTAAAGGTAATGGCCACTTGTGGCGCTTGAGAGTCATAAATAATTTCTGTTATCTGAAGCGAAACTGGCGCTGAGCTGACCTGATTGGTTAGGCCATACATGTGGTAGCTTCCGGGAGCCCCTTGAACTCCTTCCGGAGTAGCAAGCACATCGCATCGAATGCTGAGTGATCCAGTTCCGTCCGCAGTGTAAGTGTGTCCGAGGTACCATCCGACTTCACGATTATCTAAACTGAATGGAGGAAGCTCAGGATGATCCTCACTGAAAATAATTGAATTTGAATCCTGATCACCGGCCGTGAAGGTAAGTTCCTGTGTCCGTGCTGTATTATCGGCCCACTTGCGCATATAGAGCCTAGTCTCATATGTCTGGCCCGGTGTCAGCCCACTTAACGTGAAAGTCTGATTCGATCCCGGACCCCCATCATTATTAAAAGTGAAAGATCCTAATAGGGCCTGGAGGCCCTCACCGGTCACCCCGCTCGCTCCAACATTCCAGGCGCCATTATTATTATCGATCTGATTTTTAATCGAGGATACCTCCCAATCAAAATTATCAGGCGTTGTGCCACTGTTCAATAGCTCGAATTCGACACCATTAACATTTTCAGCTCCACCGCCACTGATTGCATGCGTATATTCATTTTCAAGATCAATGCCACTGCTCTCATCATCAGTCAAAAGAGCCATAGAAAAATCACCCGGCAACTGAGGTAAGTCCTCCACATCATTTGGATTACTACCGGCTTCAATCTCAAAACCATCAGAGAAATTATCCCCGTCCGTGTCTCGATTGTTTGGATCTGTCCCTGTATCACTGTCACTTACATAAGTACCAGTGTTTGTTTCAATGCCATCAATGAGGCCATCATTATCCGAATCAGCCTTTAAAGGATTCGTCTCCGTTTCAGTAATTTCAGTACCATCGTTGAGACCATCCTCATCAGTGTCCGCTTTCTTGGGATGAGTTCTAGACTCAAACTCATCAGCATTACTGAGCCCGTCATTATCCTCGTCAGCCTCAGGGTCATCAACTCCGTACTTTTCTTCCCACGCATCAGGCAAACCATCATTATCATCATCCTCGGAGCTCTGTACAATATGATTGGTCAGTCCATACATGTGGAAACTGCCGGGCGCTCCCTGAGTATTATCATCAGTGACGGTGAATTTAATAAGTAATTCACCATCTGCCCCGGCCGTATAAGTATAACTCATGTACCATGCCTGATCCCGAAACTGCATCTCAATAGGTTCAATTTCTGGATGATCTTCACTGAATGTTATTGAGTCAGTCTTGTCGTCAGAGGTGAACTCAACGAGCTGCTGGCGTTGAGTCGAATTGTCCCACTTCCTCATGTAAAGTCTGGCCTCATAAGTTCCTCCAGGATCGAGGCCACTCAAAGTGAAGGTCTGATTTGAACCTACTCCACCATCATTGTTAAAAGTAAATGAACCGAGCAGATCAAGGAGTCCAGGGCCCGTGACACCACTAGAACCAACGTCCCATCCACCGTTATTATTATCGAGTTGATTCTTGATTGATGATACCTCCCAAAAAACATTATCTGGCGTCGTATTACTATTCAACAATTCAAAATCAACACCATTGACAGTCTCCGCTCCACCACCACTGATAGCATGCGAGTATTCATTTTCAGGATCAATGCCAGAACTGGCATCATCAGTTAAAGGCCCAACAAAAGTAAATGGGCTCGGCTCCTTTTCCCCGACCAGCGTAAAGACCAGCATTGATTCACCGGACTCACCACTCTCTGTGCCCCTGCCCCGGACACGAACATAATATTGCGTGCCATCATCGTCTGAACTGAAATCGAACCTTCCTGCCCGCAACTCATCTCCGACAATCCTAAACAGATCATTATCATCATCGCCTTCACCTTCGACCAAAGTAAATTCTGTGGGTTCGGCCTCCCCTTCAAAACTGCCAGTGAGCTCTGAAATTACACCATCATTTTCCACTGAATAAGAAAATTCCCGCGTCTGTGCAGAAACAACAAATACCGGATCTCCAATTACTTGATTCGTCAAACCATACATATGAAAGCTCCCGGTCCCGGCGGCTCCGGTCACATCGAACCGAATAGATAGTGTCCCTTCGGCATCTGCTGTATACGTATATGCAATATAATAGGCACTCTCACGGTCCAGGGCCCCTATCGGGTCATTTTCCGGACGATCTTCCGCAAACATTTCTGTGACTCCTTCCTGCGCCCCTGCCGTAAAAGTCACCTCTTGGGTCCTCTCTGTGCCGTCAGACCATTTCCTGCAATACAAACGTGCCTCATATTCTTGGCCTGGAGCTAACCCGCTCAGTATGAAGGTTTGGTTCGAACCTGGATTTCCGTCATTGTTAAAAGTAAAAGATCCCAACAGAGACTGTAGCCCCTGCTCCGTTACTCCAGCCGCAAAAGGATCCCAACCACCATTGTTATTCTGCAATTGATTCTTAATTGAAGATACTTCCCACTCAAAATCAGTGGGATTTGTGTTGCCGTCTAATAATTCGAACTCAACTCCATTCACTGTCGTCGCAGCGCCGCCACTGACTGCATGCGTATATGTAATTGAAGTATTGATACCGGTACTCGCATCATCACTGAGTGCCTCACTGAATGATATCTCTCCTGCGGAAAGTGAACTGACCAATGAAACCGAATAACTTATGAAGATAATAAAAGAACGAGGAAAATTCATAATTATAGAAGACTACCAAAGCCAAAAAAAAACAAGTTAATAAATTGCCATTACAAATCTTATCCGTACAGAAAGTGCCTATTATTTGTATTGTAATTCCTTAAAGCCTATCTGAACAGAACCCACATCTTCATTGTCAATTGAATAGGCGGTGTAAGTTGCTGTTGGGTTCTCTTTAGTGAAATCAAAGATCACTTCACCGAAACTTGGCTTTTTATTATATCCAAAAATGCACCCTTTAATAATTTTGTGAGTATGAATGTTTGTGAGCTTCGAACTCATAAATTCATAAATCGGATAACTGGAACCGAAATCATTGTTCTTCCAAGCGTCTGACCGGTGCCGATCCGCCGCCAAAACAAATATTCCACTGATTTTATTATTCTCGATAAAAGAAAAAATCTCCTTCCTCTCCTCCGAATAACCGTCCCAGGTATCTTTACTGCCCGGCTTGACTCCAGGAGTCATTGGAACTGATGAACAAATTACTTTAAATTGCGCCTCAGAGCCTTTGAGTTTTCTTTTGAGCCATGCAAGCTGCACCGGCCCAAGCATCTGCCCCTCCGAAGGCTCTCTATAATAACGGGTATCCAAAAAAATAAATTCAACTCTCTGTCCAAATTTATGAGTGAAGTAACATCCAGGATGATTCCCCTCACCCCCATACTCCGGATTAGGCCACTGCAATTTAAAATCGGACCATACCCGGGACTTCCATTTCGGCTCATTAACAGCCGCACCGCCATGACAGTCATTGGTTCCGAAATCATGATCGTCCCAGATGGCATAGACTGGAACATGCGCAATTAATCTACGCCACTCCGGACGAGACTGTCGCCTGAAGTAACAATACTGACCAACTTCACGTATCTCCGGACGGTCAATATAAACATTATCACCCAAGAGAAGAAGCGCATCAGGCTTATGACTCTTGATCGTCTCCCAAACGCGCTCGTATTTCGGGGTAAATCCTGAACCACCGCCAAAAATAATTTTTATTGTTTCCCCTCCTCCCCGCTTCTGGGTCCTGAAACCCGGCTCAATCCCAAGGTCAATTGCATGTTCATCCTGAAATATTTGATAATGATAGAACGTATCTGGATCGAGCCCTTTAATCTCTATAGTTACAGTGTAATCATTTTTTGCTGAAGCCTTGGCCCGCTCAGCAGTGACCCCTTCGATCACAACTTTGATCTCCGACTCCTCAGAGGCCCGGACCCAGATCTTAACCGAATCAGAGGTCAGGTCACCTATCATTGGGCCATGCACCAATCTCGGAGATGAGGACTGCATGATTTTAAGGAACTCATCAGTACCAAGTAGCTCCCTATTCAAACTCCTCGGGCCCGCAATGAAACGTTCTATAGGCAAGCCCTCGGACATGGCTTTCTTTGCATAATTCAATGCCTCAGCTCCATCACCAGATCCACTATAGGCTAAAGCCAAGCAAAATAGAGTCTCCTCATCATGAGGCGCTTTCTTTAGATATGCCTTGAGCTCTGATATAGCAGATTGGAATTCCCCCATTCCTAACTTTGCCATAATTGGACGATGGTATTTCTTGTATTGCCCAGGAAGATATTTGGAATCTTTTTTCTGAGCCTGAGCAAACAGGGAATGAATCAAAATATATACAATTACCAAAGAAGATTTTATCATATCCTAATTATTTTCATCGCAATATGAGCAGACATTAGAGGAAATAAACAGTAAACTTATGATTAAAAACCTACATTGGCTTTTTAAATGATTAGAAAGATCAAAACCGCCCTAACATTTAAAGTTCTTATCTTTGTCCTTATCACAACGATAACCCCGTCCTGCTCTCTTCCGTCAAGACATGCCAAGGCTTTCAATTCAAAACAAGAGTTAGAAGCAGCATTAATTGATTCACTCGCACCTCAAACAAAAAAAATCACCTCGCAAAAAAAAATCTCAAGTTCATTAGCCACTCTGATCGAATCAAAGTATCCGGCAATTTCTGAAACGCATCTTCAATGGATAGGCAGGAAGGAAATCGACCCAATGAGTTTTGATCATGTTGTGCGCTCTAATGCCGTCATCCGCACTAACTGGTCACAGAAATGGTACCAATCAGAAGGATCAGGAACGCCTCTGATATTATTGAAGAAAACCAAGGACAACCGATTCATTAACGAAATCGGTGAAACTTTACCTGTAACCGCAGTAGTAAAATCCACAAAAAAAAATCCCAAGATCTTACTTTATGACCTACTAGATCCCAAAAATGATCAGACTAAAGTTCCTAAAATTGCCCGAGACTACACTGCGCCCATCAATTACCTCACTAGGCGAACAAAACTCATTCCAAAGGTCCTGGCAATTATCAATGCTAACCGATACATGAACAGGATAGGACTCCATAGGATGACTCCCTATGACCCTAATAAAATACCGGTAATCCTCATACACGGCTTTAAAGCAAATCCTCGAGCCTGGGTAAATCTAATTAATAAACTACAGGCAGATCCTGAAATCAGAAACTACTATCAGTTCTGGACCTTTTCATATCCTACAGGAATTCCTTTGCACTATTCGGCAATGCGGTTGCGCAAAGAATTGCAGGCAATGCAAAAAAAATATGACCCTAATGGTAAAAATCCCAATCTACAGAAAATAGTCTTGGTCGGCCACAGCATGGGAGGAATCCTTTCCCGACTTATGGTCTCAAAAAACAATAAAGAGTTACCGCCTTGGATGCCTAAGCCAATTAATAATCCAGAATTACCGTACAAGCAAAAGGATCTAGCCACTGATATGTTTATCTTTGAGCCTCAGGAATACATTGGAAGAGTCATATTCATTGCGACCCCTCACCGAGGAACCAAAATCGCTTCTTTGAAAATTTCAAGAATGATTAATTCGATTATTCGAATCCCCATCGAAATACAAAATTCGTTACTCAGCGGGTTGCGTCTCAATCCTGACATCCCGTTCGAAGAGGCAACCGCATTAATGAAACTCAAAAGTATAGATAACGTTAATCCTAATTCTTATCTTATCCGCTCAATGCAATCAGAACCAATCTCAACAAGAGTTCCTTTCCACAGCATCATTGGGATTGGTAAGTTCAAAAGTAAAAAACCTCTAACCGAAACGACTGATCTTGTTGTAAGCTATCAGAGCGCTCATCTTAAGAACGCCATATCCGAACTGAAAGTGCGAGCATGGCATGACCTACATAAGTATGATGAAACAATCACAGAAGTAGGTAAAATTCTCAAACAACACAAAAATTAAAGCATCCTCGATATGTTAAAAGGAAAGCTCTTACATAGCCCGGAAGAAATGGATGGCGCAAAAAAGACATTTGAAACGGTTCTTAAGCTAATCGATTCAGCCAAGGAAAGTATCAAGATCCATATGTACGTATGGCGATCAGATGAAATTGGCAACTGCATTGGAGATGCAATCTTCAGAGCCGCAGAACGAGGAGTGGAAATAAATATCACCAAGGATCGGTCTGCAATGATGTATGAAAGGATCGAAATGAACCGGAAATCTTATCTGCCCTGTAAGCCAAGCAAATTAAGAGGCCTATGGTGGAAACTAATTGCTCCAACGTTCCCTGATACTTTCATTAAAGATCAATTCGTCAATGGAGCAGGTCAAAAACTAATTAATCATACCAATGTTAAGATTGAGTGGATTGAAGGGATTCATACCCATCAGAAATATTACCTCATTGACAAAAAACACCTAATCACAGGCAGCATCAACATCGAGGACCGGCACCGAAAATATTTTGATTACATGGTGCATCTGGAACAGAACAATCTAGAAGAACATTTTCACCAAAGAGAATCAGGCCAGACTCCTTTCAATCTAGACAGGGAAATTGAATATATTTTTAACCAGCCAATGAATGGTGCGGCCCGTTTCGAAATTAAACCCTTGTTAATCAGATTATTGAAGGAAGCTAAGAAGGAAGTCTACATCGAGGCCGCTTACATTGGAGACCATGACATTGAAGATGCCCTGAAGGAAGCCGCAACCCGCAATGTAAAGGTTAGTATGTTGCTCTCTAAAAAAGCGAACATAGGCAACGACAACAACTATAAACGGGCTGAGAAAATCATGGACTCAGGATCTGCCCGTATATTTCTTACGCCTAAGATGATACATTCAAAAATGGTCGCTGTGGATAGAAAAATAATTTTTAGCGGTTCAGCAAATCTATCCATATTCTCAATGTGCAACTCAGGAGAATTGAATCTAATCATCAAAGAACCGAATTTGGTAAAAGATTTCCTCAACGTTGCTGATTACAGAAAATCCGTCAGCGAAGAAGTTACAGACCCTAAAATACTGGCAAACTACAATCGAAAAATTGCATTCTTACAAGAATTACACCAAAAACTAAAACTGTGACTTCATATAAACAATAAACTCAAAAGAACTATGCTCGAGTTTAGTGATCTTCCTTATCAATTTGTCCCTCCAAAACCAAATAATTTAATCATTGGTTTGGGAAGGTTAGTGAATCGTTTCATCGGGCTGAAGTGTCGAAACCACCGACTAAAAGAAATCAATGTTGATGGGTTAAAGGAATTTCAGAAAATAGCTGAGGAGCGTAATGCCAGATTCATTATTCTTCCCAATCATCCGACCCACAGCGATCCTCAGGTAATTAATGAAATCTGTAGAAGAATGGATAAGAAACCATCCTTCATGGCTGCTTATGATGTCTTTGCCAGAAGCAAATTTATTTCTTGGTTCATGCAGAGGACAGGAGCGTTCAGTGTTGACCGTGAAGGGAGTGACAGGAAGGCCATGAAATGTGCCACTCAAATACTTGAAAAAGGTCAATATCCGCTAGTTATTTTTCCAGAAGGGAATGTTTACTTCTGTAATGACCGCGTGACCCCTTTCGCTGAAGGAGCAGCTTACATAGGGCTTAAGGCTCAACATAAATTGGGCGAAAATACTCCAGTCTATGCCGTTCCAATATCCTTAAAGTACACCTTTACTGAAGACGTTCGCGAAAGTGTCATTTCTAACCTTGATGAAATAGCTAAGAAGTTTAGCACTTCACTATCCTCCGAAAAACCAATCATAGAAGAGGTTACCCGCGTCAGTATCCTTACTCTCTCCGAGTTCCTACAAAAACACGACTACAGCCTCCCCGAAAACAATACCAATGTGGATAATCTCATAAATGACGCTGTAGAACCAATCATTATAAAGCTAGAAGAAGAAATCGGAATCACAGTAAAGAAAGAGCAAAATCTAGTATCCAGAATAAGAACTATCCGCTCTAAAATTCATTCCATAAGAATAGATATTGAAAAACAAAAAGAACATTCCCATGCAGCCGATCTAGCCGATGAAGCAATGTTAGCCCTACGAATACTCGGATATTCTGGAGGGTACGCCAGTAATAGTCCTAGCCTTGATAGGATAGCAGAAACCATCGCCCGTCTCTGTGAGGACATTCATTCAAAAGGATCTCCTCCGGTCGGCCAAAGAAAGGTATTCGCAAAAATATGCCAACCAATTGATTTAAGACAATATGTTACTCCTAATGAAAAGATTTCAAAAGACGCGATTATTAAACTGACTGAGAAATTTGAAAAAAGTGTTCAGGATGGAATCAATGAATCCAATGCAAAGAACGATAGCCATGGAAGCAAATCATTTTAATATTTACAAGATATGAAGAGGGTCAGCTAATAAAGTACACTTGATAAAAGAGATGATCGTTCGTCACATTTATTTAGCTGAAAAGCATAACTTCTATGGCCACCACGGTAAAGAGCCAAGCAATTATCCGATGATTGAGCTTGGTGAAGCAAAATGCGAAAAAGGCATGGGGATCATTGGGGATCGTTTCTACAATTATAAACCTGACTACAAGGGACAGATTACTTTTTTCTCTTGGGAAGTATACGAAGACATTTGCAGAATGTTTAAACTGGAAGGTTTGTGCCCCTCTATTTTTCGAAGAAATGTCATTGTAAGCGAAGTGGATCTGAACTCGTTAATTGGGGAAACCTTCACTGTTCAGGGAATTGACTTTCTTGGCACTCAAGAAGCTGCACCCTGTTACTGGATGAATGGAGCAGTTGCACCTGGTGCCGAAGATGCAATGAAGGGCCGCGGAGGATTGAGAGCAAAAATACTAACGAGTGGAACCCTAAAAAAAGACAATAGATCAATCGAGTGAACTCACCTTTCGCAGCAGCCATTATGGCTGGAGGCCGTTCAGAACGGTTTGGTACTGATAAGGCTTTTTATCAGATAGATGGGGTTCCCTTATGGCGCCATCAAATTCATAAAATTGAACAATTAATGCCTTCAGAAATAATCATATCGGCAAATAATAAACAGTATTTTGATACGACTCATAAAGTAATCATAGACACCGAACCTAACAGAGGACCTATCGGAGCCCTGATAGACTGCTTAAATTCGACAAAGATAGAAAGAGTACTTATTTTAGCCGTTGATATGCCTAAAATGCCCATAAGCTTTTTAGGTGAACTCGTATGTTCTGGCTGCGGATCAGTGCCAATCCATGAAAATGGAATGACCGAACCTCTAGCGGCAGTTTATCCGAAAGAAATAATTCAACTGGCCAAAAATCAATACCTAGCAGGTTCTCTATCCATGCAGGAACTAGTAAAAAAAGCAATTAAAGAAGGCCTTTTGAATACTCGTAAAATTACTGAGCCGGAAATAGAATTTTTTGCTAACATGAATTATCCTCCAGAAACCTGACACGTGACCGATTCATCAAAACTATTCAACATTAAAAAAAGCTGTTCAGGTTCTGTTTCAAGTGTTGATGACTTCGTTGCCATTGAAGAACCTTTAGAGATTCGAGTCGAAGAAAAAAATGTAGCAATTGTCATGCGAACGCCCGGCCATGACCGTGAACTTGCTGCAGGATTCCTCCTCAGCGAAGGAATCATAAAAAGTAGACATGACGTATTTGAAATATCCGAATGCGAAAGCCTCAACACAAATGGTTCCGGAAAAGGTAATTTTGTGAGTGTCCTATTATCTAAAGAGGTTCAATTTGAGTTTGAGGACCTTACTCGCCATGTATTCACTTCATCGAGTTGTGGAGTCTGCGGCAAAGCCACAATTGAATCTGTAATGATTGATTTCCCAAAAATCGAAGGTGAAAGTCAAATATGCTCGTCAAAAATCGTAAGTTATCCGGACAAATTATCCGCGGCACAGACAACATTTAAAAAGACCGGCGGGTTACATGCCAGTGCCCTCTTCAATCCTGACGGAGAAATAGTCGTCATCCGCGAAGATGTAGGAAGACACAACGCCCTCGATAAAGTTATAGGCTATGCGCTTCTCGAAAATCTCCTACCACTCTCAGATCATACTTTACTTCTCAGCGGAAGAATATCTTTTGAATTGATGCAGAAATCTCTAGCTGCCGGAATTCCTACAGTTGCCGGAATCTCTGCGCCAAGCTCATTGGCAATTGAATTCGCTAAAAATTCGGGCCAAAACCTAATCGGATTTCTGAGAGACCACACCATGAACATTTACTCAGGAAATGTCACAGATTAAATTCAGGACCGAGCTAATCTTTGGTTATATTAAATATGATCAGTATCGAAGACTTTATTGAAGACATCGTAGGTAAGGCCATGCGCGGACTCAAAATGTCCGTTCAGGATTTGGCCGCAGATTCAGGCACATCATCTACATCAATTGCACAATTACTTGAGGGCGAAGTTGATGAAGCGACGATCACCTCAATCGCTCCACACCTGAATCTGGACCCTCAATCCTTAATTATTGCTGGACGGAAATCCTGGTACCCAAAACCCGTCAATGTCACAGGGCTAGAAATGTACAACACCAAATGGGCAGACATGTACGTTAATTCTTACCTAGTTTGGGACAGCTCTAATGGCATAGCGACAGCATTTGATACTGGCGCCAATTCAAAGCAATTAATCGAAACAGTGCATTCAAATGATCTGGCCCTTGAATCCATATACTTAACTCATACTCACACTGATCACATTGCGGATCTTGCACGGCTCAAATCTAGTTTTCCATCCATCAGAATATACGTGAGTAAAAAAGAGCCCATTAAGGAAGCTGAACTGATTGAAGATGAACACAATTTCTCGATTGGAAGCCTATCCGTTAGGTCTCATCTCACTTGGGGACATTCTAAAGGAGGGCTAACTTACGTGATTAATGGCCTAGAAAGGCCAATCGCAATTGTCGGAGATGCGCTTTTTGCTGGATCAATGGGCGGAGGCGTGGTGTCATATGTGGACGCATTAAAAACAAACAGGAAATATATATTTACTCTACCTGATCATACTGTGATTTGTCCCGGACACGGGCCTATGACATCAATCGGAGAAGAGAAAAAAAATAATCCCTTTTACCCAGAATTTAAAAAAAATAAACATACCTAATCATGAGTCAAAAAATTGGATTTGTAGGAGTTGGGCGCATGGGCGCCAACATGGCAAGAAACCTTAAAGATCGAGGCTATACTATTTCATCAGTGAATGATATAAATAAGGACGCGGCAGCAGAACTGGCGCAGGAGCTTGGATGCTCCCATTCTGAAAAACTCGCAGATGTAACCGAGTCATCAGATATCATCTTTACCGTCATCACAAATGATGAGGCCATGAGAAGTATTTATTTTTCAGATGATGATAATCTCCTCCAAAATGCTGAAGGAAAAACCTTTGTGAACTGCGCTACCCTTTCTCCCGGAATACAGCAGGAAGTTGCAAAAGCAGCAGAAGATGTAGGGGCAGGAGCATTAGAAGGCTGCATGGCTTCGAGTATTCCGCAGGCAAGAGAAGGCAAGCTCTATCTAATGATTGGAGGCAAAGCAGAGCTCTTTGACCAAATGAAGCCGGTACTTGAAGACATGAGCATTAATCTCAAGCACATAGGGGAAATTGGTAAAGCAGCCGAAGTTAAAGCGCTCGTAAACATGGTCATGAACATTAATACGGCGGGATTAGCAGAAGGATTAGGACTCGCCGACTCGCTTGGTCTTGATTTGGAAATGGTCTGTGATGTGTTCTCACAAACGGGCGCCAATTCACGAGTCCTTGAGACTGACGCTGAAGATATGATCGCACGTGATCACGAAGCCTGGTTCACCGCAGAACATGCCGCCAAAGATTCAGGGATCGCCGGCAGCATTGCAAAAGAAGTTGGACTTAACTTACCGCTAAACGATGCGACTTGTGCACAATTCAATAAACTTGTCAGTGACGGCAAAGGTGATCTTGATAAGTCAGGAGTAGCCGAACTAACTTTCAAGGGAAGGCATCCATAATACCTTAATCAGTATTAAAATTATTTTTCCTTAGATATGGCCGCGACATGGCGGTCAATTGATTTTCCCGGATATGAAAGCTCTCGGGACAAGTGGTTGCGTTCACTAACTAAAACATTACCACCGAGCATTTTAATTAACTCAAGGGCAAGAAAATGCTCCCTATCAAAGTATGATGTAATGACTAAGATTCCGTCATCGGTAAGACGACTCAAAGCAAAATCGTAAATCCTCTGCCAAGTGGATCGATCATGCCAAAGGTTCTGATGTCTAATAAATATAACATTGAATTGAGATGGAATCTGCCCGTACCCGGCCAGATTAATTGCATCATCAGCAATAAATTCAACGCCTTTGAAATTTTCAGAAAATTCGCGAACGTCTGGTAAACCTGCCTCTCTGAATATTTTTTCTGTGAGCGCGTAACGCCGCTTAGCCTTATCAATTTCGGCATCCCTTAAATCTATTGAAAATTGATGAACTTTCTTGCCCGAACGTCCCCAGAAAGCTGGGAGAACAGCACCTTCCTCACAATATCCACATGCAAGATTCAATAAATTAATTTGATCTTCATTGCTGCCCGGATCACGCATCGACTTGGTAACAATACTCTCAAGCATAATCCAAAGATGACGCATATCTTGACCGAAAAATTCACTGCTCTCAAATTCAAGGCGCATTGCCTTAATGAGCGTAGGATCTAGGTCAGGAACATGCTCATGCCCAGCAAAGTGAGCCAAAAGAGCATCAAACATCACCAATCCAAGACCAGAATCCGAAGATTCAGTCAGTTCTGACGATTCTTTTCCTTTCTGCATCACATTAACTCTTGTCACAAGAGCTTGCCTCGCTCAAGCCCTAGAGCTAAAATGATACAAATGAAAATTCTCACATTTATCTCAATCTTAAGCCTATCAATACTTAGTGTGCAAGCAGACCACCATGAAGGTGCTGCTGACGGATTCGCTCCAATATTCGACGGCAAATCATTAAACAATTGGAATGGTGACCCTAAATTCTGGAGCGTCCAGGACGGAGCCATCACAGGACAGACCACTGCAAAAAACCCAACCAGAGGCAATACATTCATCATCTGGGAAGCCGGTCAAATTGATGACTTTGAGCTAAAACTCAAATTTAAAATCGAGGGAGGAAATTCTGGCATTCAAATTCGAAGCTTTAAGCTAGACGGGAAAGCTGACGAATGGCGAATCGGAGGATATCAGTCAGACTTTGAAGCGGGTGACAATTGGACAGGAACGATTTACGGAGAGGCGTTCGGTGGCGTTTTCGCTAAAAGAGGACAAAGAGTGACTGTCAGCAAGGACGGGAAAAAGACTCAGGGTGATCCAGTGGGTGATCCCAAAGAATTGAACAAGTCAATCAAGAAAGGCGAGTGGAATGAATTCCATATCATTGCAAAAGGATATAACATTAAACAATCCATCAATGGAAAATTGATGGCAGAAGTTACGGACAACGGCCCCAACAAGAGAAGACAAGGTCTATTGGCACTTCAACTCCACGCAGGGCCTCCTATGAAAGTCCAGTTCAAGGACATCATGCTAAAGAGACTAAAACTCGAAGATGCTAAAAAAATATGTTTTTACGCAGGCAACCGATCACACGGATGGGGAAGCCATGAGCACAATGCGGGTAATATTCTATTAGCAAAACGTCTCCGCGCTCATTACGGAGAAAAAGTAGTAACGTCTTTATATAAAAACGGATGGCCAAAGGATCCAACAGCAATGCAGAATGCAGATGCATTGATTATGTTCTGTACTGGTGGCGGAGGCCACATGGCAAAATTTCACCTCAGACAAATTGATTATTATCAGAAAAAAGGCATGGGCGTTGGTTCTATCCATTACGCTGTAGAAATCCCAAAAGGAAAGCAAGGAGGAGATAAATTTCTAGATTGGATGGGCGGATTTTTTGAAGCGCACTGGTCCGTTAATCCTCACTGGATCCCAGAGTTCAAATCATTACCCGATCATCCAGTAGCAAACGGAGTCCAGCCATTTAAAATCAATGATGAATGGTATTATCATATGCGTTTCCGTCCTGAAATGAAAGGAATCACTCCAATACTCAGCGCGCTTCCAGGAGCCGAAACACTAAAACGAAGAGACGGAGCTCATAGCGGCAACCCGCATGTCCGAGCATCAGTCCTAGAAAGGAAAGAGAAGCAGCACGTTGTATGGGCAACAGAAAACGAAAACGGCGCAGGTAGAGGATTTGGATTTACTGGGGCACATGTTCACAATAATTGGGCAGATGATAATTTCAGAAAAGTGGGACTTAACGCTGTTGCTTGGATTGCAGGATTAGATATACCTAAAGACGGCGTCCCTAGTGATACGCCAAACAAAGAAGAACTAGAAGCGAATCAAGATTACCCTAAAAGATAAGATCTAATTCATTCATCTGATTAAAAGTGATACTTTTAGATTATTAATTTAATGATAAATGACAGCAATGTCATATAAACCAATGGCACTTGTCAGACCCACTACTGAGTGCTAAAGATCGGCTAATATGAGCTCAATGATTGAGGCCCTAATCAAGGCCGCCTTTGAAAATAAAGCCAGCGACATTTTCCTCAGTGAGGGGAGTGTCGCTCGAATGAAAGTCAATGGCCAACTAATGATTGCCGGGGATGATCCTATAGAAAAGGAAGACATAGATTCTTTTTGGAAAAGATGTGGAGCGGATCCAGAATATGATGGGGACCGAGACTCAAGTTACGTTGCTCACAATGGAGTCCGTTTCCGCGTCAATCTTCACCGACACCTAGGAAAACTTGGAGCTGTTCTACGCCAAATAAATACTGAAATACCAGACCTAGAAAGCCTAGGTCTACCAGTTGATATTTTAACTAGATGGGTCATGGCTCCGGCAGGCATCATACTGATAACCGGTCCAACAGGATCAGGTAAATCAACTACTTTAGCTTCCAGCTTGGAATGGTTGAAT
This sequence comes from uncultured Verrucomicrobiota bacterium, assembly GCA_902591645.1. The sequence continues at coordinate 28,806 of CACJBM010000013.1, forward strand.
CAGAATTCAGCAAAACATATCGTCACTATCGAGGACCCTATCGAATATTTGTTCGAGTCAAAACAATCACTCTTCACGCAAAGAGAAGTACACACAGATACGGATTCTTTTGCTAGGGGATTAAGAAGTTCTCTGCGGCAAGCACCAGATGTCATTTTGCTTGGAGAAATAAGGGACCCGGAAACTGCTCAAATTGCACTCCAAGCAGCAGAAACAGGCCACTTAGTACTGGCGACTCTCCACAGTGCTAACGTTTCAGAAACTGTCGAGCGTCTGACTAATTTATTCCCAAGCGAAGAACGAGAAAGTCAGCTCCAACTCTTATCTAATATGCTGATTGGAATTTGCTGCCAAATCTTATTACCTTCCGCCTCAGATGGTCTGTTTTTAGTGACAGAACACGTAGAAAATACAGGCGTTGTCCGTAATTATATCCGTGAATCAAGGATCCCTGAGATAGTTGATTTCATTGACCGAGGAGACAATCCTAACAATAAGCTTTTCATGCATGCACTTGTAGAAGCTGCTCAGAATGGAAACTTAACACCTGAAATAGCTGCTGCGGCCTCAGGTAATGAATCTGACTTTGACCGCGCGATGCGTGGCATTTCCTAAATCAAAACAATGAGTCAAAAAAGCCATATCGTCGATTATCTGACCGAAACACGTAACAAAGGCGGATCTGACCTTCACATCACAAGTGGAGCTCCTCCTGCGTGCCGAATAAACGGCACGTTAGAAGCACTCTCCGATCAAGACATCAATGCAGATGAAGCCAAGGAACTTGTTCTGGGTGTCATTTCCGAATCACAAAGAGCAAGACTCGAAGAGGATCTTGAACTCGATTTTTCAATCTCAATAAAAGACGTGGGTCGTTTCCGGGCAAACGCGCACTATGTCAGGGGCACTGTAGAAGGATCTTTCCGTTACATCCCAACGGAAATACCGAGCCTTGAACAGCTTGGCCATGCTCCATCCGTAAGCGACCTCTGCTCCTTGCGCCAAGGATTGATATTAGTAACAGGAGTCACAGGAGCAGGTAAGACAACAACTATCGCCTCAATGATACAAAAAATACTCAGAGAAAGATCATGCGTGGCAGTAACAATAGAAGATCCGATTGAGTATGTTTTTGATCATGGATATGGATTAGTAAAACAACGCGAAATTGGACCCGACACACATAGCTTTTCAAATGCCCTTAGGTCCGCTCTTAGGCAGGATCCTGACATCATTGTTGTTAGTGAATTACGTGATCTTGAAACGATACGCACAGCCATCACCGCAGCAGAAACGGGTCACCTAGTAATTAGCACTTTACACACCATCGATGCACCAAAATCGCTTGATAGAATGATTGATGTTTTCCCTGCGGATCAACAAGAGATGATTATTACTCAATTATCAAATTGTCTTCAGGCAGTCGTTTCCCAAAGACTCATAGAACGCCAGGACCACCCAGGAAGAGTAATGGCATCTGAAATTATGAAAATTAATCACGGTATCCGGGCATGCATGATCGAACGTAAATTTGAACAACTGATTGGCCTAATTCAAATCGGAACACAAGAAGGCATGCACACAATCGATGAAAGCCTGGCGCATTTATTGATTAATAAACATATTTCAATAAATGACGCATTGATCCATTGCCGAGACGAGGAATACATTCAGGATAATTTTAATGCAGCACAAAACACGACAAAGCCTTGAAGAACTCTTCAATTATTATAAAATAATACAATTACTAACTCATGATTGCTGATTACTTCTGGAAAATAATATTCACCGTTCTTGTAATAGTAGGATTCGTCCATTACAAAGACTGGAGGGATGAAGGCAAAGAATACGAAGCCAATGTAGCCGCAATAGCTGAATTACTGGATCACAGTAAAAATGCGGAACCCTTCAATGATGACGACGCCGTATCAAGAACCTTTCAGTGCATGTACTTTCTCCGGAAAATAGAAGAGCACAAAGGAGAGAAATTCAGTATAGATAAAATTTTTGAAGCAGCTCAAGAGGACAGCAATAACGAAAAAGTTGTGAATAACCTCCTCAGAGATGCATTTAGGAAAAACTATGCAATAGCTAAAGAATTTGGAGTATTAGATAATGAAGACGCCATGTCTAGCCTGATGGATGGAACGTCCACGTTAATCATTAGCGGACCATGGAAAGGAGAAGAGCTTGTCGTTGGGCACTACATCTCTCCAAGCATTAATGATACTATTTCTTTGCACCTAGCAAACAGACTCCTGCTCCCTAAAAGCGTAAAGCTGGCAATGCAATTTGCAGACATAACAAATGATGTGAAGGAGCGGGCAGATCGCCTAAAAAGAGCTGGAATACTGGACGTTGGATCCTTCGACAGTATCAAGCAGCAATACGATACACTCAGGGAATTGGCGACCAGGAATAATTAGCATTCAATTCAGCATTTTCTCGTCAAGGTTTGAACTATTCGATTCTATTCATTTGCACTGGTAACATCTGTCGGAGCCCGATGGCAGAAGGCATGTTCCGAAAAATAACCGAGGAAGATGAAGCATCATTCGATGTCCAGTCAGCAGGAGTAGCCACTGGGGGGGGGCAAGAACCCAGCAAATACACACTGGAAATACTCAAAGAAGAAGGAATAGACCTTTCATCTAATAAAAGTCAATTTCTTGACCATGAACTAATTAACTGGGCAAGTCACATTTTCACCATGTCAGCTAGTCACCTCTACACTGTGCACAAAATGTTCCCAGAAGCTTCGGAAAAGACCTTTCTGGTCACTGAGTTTTGTGATAATCAGTTAATTACTAATCAAGACGTGCCCGACCCCTATGGAGGCAGCCGTAATGAATACGAGCATACAAGAAATCTTTTAAATGAATCACTCCCCAGTCTCGTTCATTTCATTAAAACGAATATCTAATCAAATAGCCTAACGTAAAATGCCTAAGATTCACTCCATAGCAATCGCCAGCGATCATGCAGGATATAACTTAAAGGAGATACTTTGTGGTCACCTTATGGAAAATGATTATCAGGTTGAAAACTTGGGGACAGACTCTGCAAATTCAACTGATTACCCAGACTACGCTCACGCTGTGAGTCAGAAAGTGGCCAGTGGAGAGGCCTCAGTTGGTGTCCTGGTTTGTCATTCCGGAATAGGCATGAGCATTGTTGCTAACCGACATCCCGAGATACGTGCGGCTGTCGTTAACGTTCCCGAAGATGCAACGCTCACAAGAGTTCACAATGATGCCAACATCCTCTGCATCGGCGCTCAAAGAACAGATGAGGGAACCGCAAAAGAAATTCTTTCAGCATTCCTCGGCGCTGATTTTGAAGATGGAGGCCGTCACGAAAGAAGAGTGAACAAAATCAACTGTAATGTTGCACCAATCACTGAACAGGATCCTGAACTGGCATCCGCAATCCATAAAGAAATAAAAAGGCAGGAAAACAATATCGAACTCATTGCCAGTGAAAATTTCGCCAGTGCCGCTGTCCGTGAAGCGCAGGGAAGTCAACTGACAAATAAATATGCTGAAGGTTACCCGGGACGTCGCTGGTATGGCGGATGCGAAAATGTTGATCTGGCAGAGGAATTGGCAATTAATCGAGCCAAGCAAATCTTCGGCGCTGAACATGCCAATGTTCAACCACACTCAGGATCTCAAGCAAATGCTGCCGTTTACTTTTGCGCATTAGAACATGGAGATAAGATCTTAGCTATGGATCTCTCACATGGTGGCCACCTGACTCATGGCCACCCAGCAAATTTCTCCGGAAAATTTTATGACATCTCAGCATATGGGGTGGACAAAGAAACAGAGAAAATCGATTATGACGCCCTTCAAAAGCAAGCAGAAGAAGTGCAGCCCAAGATGATCACGGCAGGCGCATCGGCCTACCCACGTATCATTGATTTTGAAAGGATGGCGCAGATAGCAAAATCCGTTAATGCTTTACTCTTTGTTGATATGGCTCATATCGCCGGGCTAGTTGCGGGAGGAGTTCACCCATCACCAATCGGTCACGCTGATTTTGTATCAACCACTACTCATAAATCGCTTCGAGGACCCCGCGGAGGCTTAATCCTTTGCAATGAAGAATGGGGGAAAAAAATAGATAGCATGGTCTTCCCTGGAGTCCAAGGTGGACCTCTAATGCACGTAATAGCTGCAAAGGCAGCCTGCTTTGGAGAAGCCTTAAGCTCTGATTTCAAAGAATATCAAAAACAAATCGTCAAAAATGCCTCTAAACTTTCCGCGCGTTTAATAGAACATGGTTACAGAATTGTTTCAGGAGGAACGGATAATCATTTGATGTTGGTTGATGTCAGGCCAAAAGGGATAAACGGCAAGATAGCGCAAATAACACTCGATTCTGCCGGGATCACCGTTAATAAAAACTCAATCCCATTCGATACTGAAAGTCCATTTAAAGCGGGCGGCATTAGAATCGGGACTCCTGCCGTCACGACAAGAGGAATGAGTGAAGAAGAAATGTTGACCGTCGCAGACTTCATCCATGAAGCACTTGAGAATAGAGAAGACCCCGCAGTTCTAGAGGAAATTCGCTTGAAAGTAATAGAATTAAATAAAAATTTTCCCTTACCTTGATCCGGACAACAGACCAAGTACTCTACAATTTTTCCGCCTTAAACATTTATTATATAGCTCATGCCCGAATCCTCCGTCACATCGCTCAGACGAGGATTTAAAACACGCCAGATTCCTGAATCCTGCTCAATTATTATTTTTGGAGCTACTGGAGATTTAACTCACAGAAAGCTCATACCG
>CACJBM010000014.1 GCA_902591645.1 uncultured Verrucomicrobiota bacterium
CTTATGATTTGCTCTTCGTTTACTTGGGTCCCGTTAGGAGAGCCCAAGTCGAAGACTTCGTATTGTCCTTCAGAATGAACAAAAAGAATTTCTGCGTGGAAAGGTGATACGCTTGGATGATCAATGACAATTGAATTGTTTGGGTCTCGACCAATGGTCGTAAGATCTCCAATCAGTTTAAATGGAATTATCTTTTTTGGAGATACCTGAAAATGCAATTCAGCCATTATTAGTTACCGAGATTATTGGTAAATGATCTTCCGTAAATTTGAGGGTTATTCTGTTTAAAGAGAATCTGCATTTTCTTGAAGATAGGACACTACGCCTTCTTCTGTGGGTTGCATGTCGGGCTTAGTGGGGTTCCAACCTGCCGGGCAAACTCCTGCTCCTGAAGCAGTATGAATGGCAGCGTCAAGTAGCCTGAGCGTATCATCAATGTCTCTACCGATTGGTAAGTTGTTAACGGTTTCACTTTGTACAATGCCGTCTGGATCAATTATGAACGTTCCACGGAGAGCGAAAGTGGTGTCTTCGTGTAGAATATCATAAGCATTTGTTAGAGCCCTGTCTTCATCGCATAGGAGAGGATAACCGACGGATCCTATGCCTCCTTTTTCAATTGGTGTGTTACGCCAGTTACTGTGGGATTCTGCATCATCAATAGAAACACCCAAGACTTGGGCATCTCGCTTTTCAAATTCACCTACTCGATGATCGAAAGCGATAAGTTCAGATGGTCAGACAAATGTAAAATCTTTTGGATAGAAGAAGAGCACAACGTATTTGCCCTTGTAGTCAGACAAAGATACTTCCTTCTCTGAGCCGTCAGGCATCACAGCGTTGGCCTTGAATTCAGGGGCGGGTTTATTTACAAGAACAGACATATAAAAAATAATAGTTTTTAAATTAATGAGGGCGATCATTTTGCCCTATTGAGTGATGATATTGCAACAAAACTCGTGAGAATTTCTCACTATGTTATGCAATACATTCTGGCTATGGATGTTATGAATCCAGGGCCGGAAATTTAGCCTGATATGACTTTTTTGGGACTAAATTATGCTGCAGGAATGCTGAGCCAGAAAACCGTTGTATTATCAGCACTATGAACTCCTAAATTCATTCCCATTTGGCTAGATAAAACAGCAGCTGTGGTCAGTCCGATTCCGAAATGTGAACTGTCCTTTGAACTATAAAAGGGGTGCCAAATTTGTTCAAGTTTATCGGGTGGTATAGTGGTTCCAGAGTTTTTCACTAAAATATCGACACAATTTTTTTCGATTGGAGAAAAATCACCTGGATTATGGATTTCCATGGATACTTTTCCGTTCGTTTCGCTAGCTGCATCGGATGCATTTGCCATTAATTCGGACAGAATGTTTTTTAGACGGGATGGATCTGCATTCACTTTGGCCACTTGTCCTGGGAATTCAATATTTAGTGGAATGTCCTGCTGATTGAACGGTTCTTTGAGATTATCTTCCAGCATTGGAATGAATTCAGCTAAAAGCAGTTCTTGCTGAGTAATTTGTGAACAGCCACCCGCTGGAAGGATTTTCTCAGACAAATCAGACGCATTGTTAGCTGCTTCTTTCATGTGGCCGATGTTTTCTATAACTGTTTCATCCAGAGCCTCATCCATCATTATCAGGCTGGAGAAACCCTGAATAACTGCTAGTAGATTATTGAGCTTGTGAGTCATGCCCCTCAGGAGGAGGGTATAGAATTCGGAATTCTCTTGGTCTGTGAGGGTAAGTTGATCTGCAAACGTGAAATCAGATTCTGGAGTCACAACGCCTATTGTATTTTCCATAAAAAATATAAGTTTCCACAAATTAGTTGGTCGTAGCATTTTAGCCAGTCCAAAATATAGAAAAATTCAATCTCCCAATTAAGCTTTTAAGACTTCATTGAAGCCGAATTTCATGTGCGGCTGAAATTTTCAGCATTTTGGAGTCCTTTCCCAACTCGGGAACGGTTTTTAGTATGAGTTCGCCCTCTTCACCGAAACCGTCAGCAATACCTATAAATTTTTTGCCGTTTGGAATTGTAACTTGAACATTTTTACCATGAATTGCACTCAATTCCTCAATTTGATTAAGGATAGCATTAAAATTGTTTTTGCATTGCTCAATCTCATTATGAATTGCAAACAATATAGATTCGGCAATCTGCTCCCGGATAAGAGGTGTTTCATCATTTTCTATGAGCAATGAAGTTCCTGGAACAAGGAATTTAGGATTCAGATCTTGAGGGAGTGAATTAACATTGATACCGATGCCGATTATGACCGTGCCCGTAGTAATAGATGGATGACTTTCAACAAGTATGCCCGAAACTTTCTTATTTCGAATATAAATGTCATTGGGCCATTTGATCCTTGGATTAAATTCAGGACTTAGAGCTTTACAGATTCCAAGGGCAGCGGCATGTGTGAGGCGGCTCCAGTGTGATTGAGCCAGATCCGGACGGATTGCTATTGAAAAGAGTAAATCCTTGGAGCGTGGAGATTCCCATTTTCCTCCTCGTCGCCCCTTACCATCACTTTGCCATTCAGCGAAAAGAACGAGTCCTTGGTCCTTCAATTCAGGATTTCTTTTTACTATATCATGCGCTTCCGCATTAGTTGATGCGCATTTGTCGAGGCTCCTTATGGACCAATGAATGCCTTTATCTGAAAGATGATTTGCAATTTGAGCAACATTGAGTTCCTGGAGATTACTCATTGTTGTTGGAAGTCCATTGCTAAATCAATAGAGTTAGCAGAATGAGTTAGTGCGCCTACCGATATACGATCAATACCTGTTTCGGCAATTCCCATGATCGTTTCAAGATTAATTCCACCACTAGCTTCAAAAAGTACAGAGCCATTGGATAACTGGATTGCTTCAGATATTTGTTCTTTGGGCATATTATCCAGCATGATCACATCAATGTGTTTTAGACTAAGAAATTGAATCACTTGAGAAATATTATCAGCTTCTAGCTCCACTAACGCATCAGGATACAATTCCTTAAATTCATTGATCATAATTTGCAGGGATTCAATCTTCATATCTGCAGCAAAATGATTATCTTTGAGCATTGCCATGTCGTAGAGGCCATGACGATGATTATATCCTCCGCCTGCTACTACTGCGGCCTTTTCAAGTACCCGCATTCCGGGAGTAGTTTTACGAGTATCAAATATTTTGGCTTTAGTACTTGCGATCAAGTCAACATATTTCCTAGTCAGAGTTGCGATTCCTGAAAGACGTTGAAGAAAATTCAGGGCAGTACGTTCAGCAGTGAGAATGCTACGGGCAGGCCCCGAAGCAACGATGATGGTTTCGCCAGTAATTACGGATTCTCCAGAAGGGGCTTTGATCTCAATTTTAATTTCCGGATTTACCTTATTAAATACTAATGATGCGACTTCTGAGCCAGATATGACACAATCCTCTCTAGCAATAATTTTGCCACAAGCGATAGCGGTTTCGGTGATAAAAAAATTTGAGGAAATATCACCTCTCTTACCAAGATCTTCCTCGAGTGCTAATTCGATGATAGAATTTGTTAATGAATTATGATCGGAATTCATTTGCCGATAGGAATTAAAGTCAGTTTACGTGAAAACACATTATCCTGACTCATCGGGTCAGTCACCGTTCATATAATTGTTTCTGCAACTGTGCCAGTGCATTAAGAGTCACTGACTAATCGCCATAATTTTTTCCTTTTCCTGCCTTTATCATTAACCAAATCAATGCAACTGATACTAAAAAGAAAATAGCAGATGCCCATGGGAAGAATGAGCCAGGTTCAAAAACAGCGTTCGGCGCAGCAGCATCTATGGCTTTTTGTTTTATATTGGCAATTAATGAGGGGTCCATTTTATAAGGATTTTAAGTTTTCTATAGTGCGTTAAGATGAGCCGATGTCCAGTAAGTTATATTATAGATTGCTGGGAATCAAAGCATTTCAGGATCCTGAATTTGTAATCAAATCACTTCCAAAGTAAGGCCTTAGGGCAGTTGGTATTTCAATACTGCCATCTGCTTGTTGATAAGTTTCAAGTAACGCGACATAAAGTCTTGGCAATGCGGTTCCTGAACCATTCAAAGTATGAGCGAAACGGTTCTTGCCTGTTTCTGCATCCTTGAAGCGTAATTTCATCCTTCGTGCCTGATAATCTTCAAAGTTTGAACAGCTTGAAACTTCTAGATACTCATTCTGGCCCGGTGCCCAGACCTCAAGATCATAAGTTTTCGCAGCACTGAACCCAAGATCTCCCGTGCAGAGCTCAATGCGTCTATAGTGGAGCCCTAACGATTCGAGGATATATTCAGCGTCTCCGGTCAGGGACTCCAATTCTTCATAAGAGTTGTCCGGATGAACAATTTTAACTAATTCAACTTTATCAAATTGATGCATTCGTATCAGTCCTCTGGTACCTGTTCCGGCGGATCCGGCCTCACGGCGAAAGCAAGGAGTATAAGCAGTATACTTTATAGGCAAGTCATCTTCGGAAAGTATCTTGTCCCGTTCCAGATTAGTTACCGGGACCTCTGCTGTGGGTGCAAGAAAGAGCTGATTATTTTCAATCCCATACATGTCCTCTTCAAACTTGGGGAGCTGGCCAGTACCGATCATACAGTCTCTTGCCACAACAAATGGAGGACTAATTTCAGTGTAGCCGTTCTTAGATGTTTGTTGATCGAGAAGGAATTGAATTAATGAGCGTTGTAATTTGGCCCCATCGCCTCGGAAAACAGCGAAACCGCTACCGGCTACTTTGGAGCCAGCCTCAAAGTCAATTAGACCGAGTCTCTCGGCAATTTGAACGTGATTTTCTAATTCATCATGGTGTTCTTTTTTTTCTCCACTTTCCTTGATTAACGGATTTGCATTTTCATCATCCCCTACGGGACAATTTTCATGAGGTGTATTAGGCAATGATAATAACAGATCGTTCTGAGTCTGATCTGCTTCTTCGACCTGGTCACTTAGGTTCTTGAGTTCAGCTCCGATGTTTTTGACTGCAATCTCAATTTCGGCAGTATCTTCTCCGGCTTTCTTTTTGGTGCCGATTTCTTTTGATTTGGAATTTCTTTCTCCTTGGAGCGATTGTTTTTCAGTCTCGAGACCCCTTCTTTTTTCGTCACACTTTAAAAGCGCATCAATAAGTTCAGAAGCATTTCCTCCGCGGTTGCGGATTCTTGCTTTGATAAGTTCTGGTTCTTCGCGGATGCGCTTTATGTCAAGCATAGGGCTGGAGTGGGCGTAAAAGAAAAATAGGGAAAGGACATTGACTTTGATCCGATTAAATATCCAGCAATTATTAACTATATTAGTTCTTCTAGCTTACGTCGATTTTTGTATATTTTCCCGATAATTTTCAATTTCTTTAATGTATTCCGTTTGTTTTTTTCAGGCTTTATGTCCAGAAAACTTTCACAAATCAATGACTATGGAAGTTGTTTTTTTTCCAGAAGTAGGGTAATTGCCATTCTTGTCAGACGAATCGACATTTTCCGGACGATACAAGAATAAGGCTTTTCTTGTTCTCGTAGGCACGTTATCAGGCATTGCGGCTGCAATGAATTCGGTCGCCTCTTCAGGAAAATCACCAACTATCTCAAGTCTTTTGGGGATCATTTTTCTCTGTGCTTTTTCCGGAGCTGTTTTGTTTCCTTTGTTGAGGATATTTTTAGTTCGAATTGCAAATGGAATAGGGACTAGTGAATTTGCCTTGAAAAGATATGAGGCAGCCAGTGCATGGCCCTTTTCAATTTTCCTTCTTTCATTTTTGGGAGCATTTGGTGTGCAGTTTAATTTTATTAGTACAGGAGCTCTTTGGTGTCTTTTCTTGTTTGCTCAGTGGTATTGTCTGAACCGTTGTACAGATGGCCGCATTGGTCAAAATTTGTTACAATCACGCTCGACTCTGGCTGTATTGTTCATGCTATCGGGAGTTGCTGCATTGATCTATCAAGTCGTATGGCAGAGGCTTCTATTTACCTTGTTCGGGGTTAACATTGAATCTGTTACCTTGATAGTATCTATTTTTATGTTTGGATTAGGTGTCGGAGCCATTGCCGGTGGTTGGTTATCGGATAAGTTTTCAAAGACACTTCCCGAGCTTTTTCTTTGGATTGAAATTGGGATTGCAATCTTTGGATTTGTTAGTGTTCCTCTGATTCATTATGTGGGAAATGCCGCTTCCGAGCTAAACACATCAGGCATTGCTGCCGTGATCTATTTGTTGCTTTTCTTTCCCACATTGTGTATGGGCGCGACTTTACCAATACTCGTCGCTTATCTGCACCGAGGGAATACAAAGTTAGGTTCTTCAGTGGGACTTCTTTATACTTTTAACACGGCAGGCTCTGCCTTGGCCTGCTTTTTGACTGCTGGTCTTCTTTTCCGTTTCCTTGGTCTTACAGGCTCTGTTTGGTTTGCGGCTAGTTGTAACTTAATGACTGGTCTTTTGGTTTTTATTTATTGTAAAAAAAATTCAAATAAGGATAACCCAGACCCTGCGAATTAACATGTTATCCAATAAACATATTCATTTTATTGCATTGTTACTGGCATTTTTGACCGGTGCGATTTCCCTTTCACAAGAAATTATTTGGGTAAGGGTGTTGAGTTTTGCTACGGCGAGCCGACCTGAAACCTTTGCGCACACTTTGGGAAGTTTTCTGATTGGAATAGCAATTGGTGCAATGGTTGGACGTAGGATATGCATTTCAAAACAGGACTTCATCGCATCCGCTGCTTGGATGCTTGGAATTTCATCGTTCATTTTCTATTTTTCATTACCGATTGCTGCCAAAATGACTTCGGCTGATCATTATTGGCCTGTCCTTGGCATGGTATGTCTTACTGCGGCCGTTGCCGGTGGAATCTTTCCGCTTATATGTCAGTTATCAGCTGTTCAGGGATCTGCGGGGAAAACAGTTTCTGTGGTGTATCTGGTTAACATTATCGGTGCAACTTTAGGGTCTCTTTTTACTGGATTTGTTTTGTTCGATAAAATGTCATTGAATCAGGTTGCTGGGGTAACGGCAACTGCAGGTGCGATGGCTGCCGCATTAGTTTTTGCAATGTCTAAAGCCACTGTACCAACACGGTTCATAGGAATCACTTTTTCCTTGGTTTTAGCAAGCGCTCCGATCTTTCTTGGTAAATCAATTTTTTCAGGGTTTCTGGAAAATTTGCAATATGAGAAAAAATATCCTAGAGAGCAGCCTTTCAAAAAAATAGTTCAGAACAGGAGCGGCATCATCACTGTTGATGATGCATTAAACCCGGGAGATGCCGATGTCGTTTATGGGGGAGGCATTTATGATGGGCGATATGCTATAGACCCTCGTTCTCCGAATGGCATTCATCGTTGCTACATGATAGCAGCTCTTCATCCGGAGCCGACCCGGGTCTTGGAAATTGGATTGAGCAGTGGATCTTGGGCAGCAGCACTATTAAGGCATGACGCTTTGGAGGAGTTGCATATTGTCGAAATTAATCCTGGATACCTTGACATTATAAAAGACTATGAGGAGCACAGGAGAATAAATGAAAGCTCTAAAGTTACGATAACTATTGATGATGGACGTCGATGGCTCCGACGCCAGCCTGATGAAGTAAAGTTCGATTTCATGCTAATGAACACTACGTTTCACTGGCGGAGCCACGCTTCAAATTTACTTTCTGTGGAGTTTTTAAATTTATGCAAGAGGCACCTTCAGCCAGGAGGTGTTGTTTTTTATAATACTACAGGCAGTGATGAGGTTGTTCGTACAGCTGCCGAGGTTTTTGAATATGTAACGATGGTTGGCAATTTTGTAGCGGCCTCTGATAGCCCATTTAATATTAATTCAGATCAAAGGCGTACAAATTTGCTCCGGTTCAAGGATGATGACGGATCTCCGACTTTCTTAAGGACAGCCGAGTTTCGGGCCGAACTTGACCGGCTAGTTAAAATGGAATTGCCAGAACTGGGAAATAGAATGCGATCTTCCAACGAATTTGATGTGATTACTGACGATAATATGGCTTCGGAGTTTACTAAGAGGAAAGGGTACTGGTTCTCTCAAGAAAATAGTTGGGCAAATTTATTTCGTAAACTCAAAGAGAATTAATGAAGTTGTCTCTCATTGCCGCGATGGATCAGAGAAGGCTCATTGGCAGCATGAACGGAGGCCTTCCCTGGCAGGGCATTGAACAGGACAGGGAACATTTTCGATCCTATGTTGAAGGAAAAGCATTATTGCTAGGGAGAAAAACTTTTGAGGAAATGGAAGGTTGGTTTGATTTGGACCATAGGCCTTATATTCTTACAAGGAACCGGAATTATGCGCCGAAAACCTCGGCAAGAGTCGCATTCTCTTTTGATGAGGTGATCGGTCTGGCTGAAAAAGAAGCGGAGACTGAGCTTGTCGTTTGTGGTGGTGCAGCCATTTATGAACGAGCTATAAATTCTGCAGATCTAATCATTCTTACAATTATACACACTACATTTACGGTCCAAGGGACACCTAAATTTTTTCCTGATTGGGACACCAAAAGATTTAGTGAAATTTCTAGACAGGAATTTTCCCCTTCAGAGAAGAGTGATTTTGGCATTTCTATCTTGCATTTACAATCTTAGCGATTTGATCGTACCCTTTGCCGAGCCCAGTTGTTTTCTCAAAATATCAAGCAATGCTATAGAGTCCATTGTCCGTTTAACGAACTGTGATCTGTGCCGTACTACTACCACTCTTGTTACTGGCCCTAATCAAATAGGTGCCTGGGCTAAGAGTTAGGTAGGGGTCAATCAAGGGGCGGCCATTCACCATCCATGTAGTTTGATGGGCATCGGATGACAGGGTGATCCTTTGCTGGTCGGCTGGTATTTCATGATCTATTAGGAAAGTGGAACCGTTTCTCGGACTCAGGATTCTTGGTCCTCCTGTGAGCGGTGGTCTGACTTTGGCCGAGAGATAATTATCCTTTGTTGAGCACCATCCGGCATATTCTTCAGGCAATCGAATGTTACCATTTGAGTCATAAAATTCCATAGAGTCTTTAGAAGGTTCAGTTCCTGGTAGAAATATTTCTTCAATTAAACTTTTTGTATTCTTGCAAGGCAAGAGTCCCGTCAGACTATCAATCTTTATTCTCGCAGCTGTACTATCAGCCAGAGGTTGTGATTCTTTGGATTTAGCCAAATAGATAAACATTTCTTTCCATGCAGGGGCTGCACTTTCAATGGTCAGTGAGCCATCCATGGTCCTGCCATTCAGGTTACCAAACCACACTGCAACTGTATGATTTTTATCATAACCGACTGTCCATGCATCACGATATGAACTGCTCGTTCCTGTCTTGACCGCTGTACGATGATCCTTGATGTGTAGGCTAGAGTGCCGCCCAAATGAAGGGGACCGAGCTTCATTATCAGCGAGAATGTCTGTAATGATTGCTGCTGATTCCTTGGAAACTATTCTCTTGGGTTTGCTCATTATTCCTTCAGCAAAAACAGGAGAAAGAATTAGACCGGATCGCGCAATATTAGAGTATGCCGAAGCCAGATCGAGGAGCCGAATCTTACGATTTCCTAAAATGAAACCAGCTCCCAGATCATCGATTGATTCATGAGTTTTGATTCCGAACATAGATGTGAAATCAAAACTTTTTCTTGGGCCCGTGATGCTCAAAGCATAGACAGCTGGCACGTTCAATGATGATGCGAGAGCATGACGCACACGCACGGGTCCACTGAATTTACGATTGAAATTTTTTGGTTCGTAAGTTTTAAATTTCGCAGGAACAGAGTCTGCAGTATCAGGCAATAAGCTTGATGCTGTAAAATCCCTTTCCTCAATACCTAATAAATAAACGAAAGGTTTTAAGGTCGAGCCGGCTTGCCTCCACACTAGGGACGAATTGTATGATTTTTCTGAGGAACCATCATTGGTATTTACAGATGAAATTGCACGAACTTTTCCTGTGGCATTTTCAATGACAACCATTCCCGCATTGCGGACACTGTGCCGGTTTAGCAAATTAAGTTGTTTTGCAAGTATATCATCGGCTCGTCTTTGAATTGATGAGTCTAAGGTTGTTTGAATTGGTTCATTCTTGGGGATAGTCTTGTAATTTTTTAACATCACCTCCACGAATGCCGGTGCTGATGATGGAGGCAATTTGCGGTGAGCTAGAGGAGGATTGTCGGCTAGCCTTTTGGACTGGGCTGTGGTTAGTATGCCAAGTAATCGAAGCCTTTTAATTGATCTCAAATATTTTGAATTGGCATTTTCTGGTCTTAACCAGGGATTGTATTTTGTTGGAGAATGAGGCAATCCGGCTATGAAAATAGATTCGGCCAGAGTAAGAGCAGATGCGGGTTTTCCAAAATAAGCCCAGGCAGCTGCCTCAGGTCCCAGCCGACGGTTCCCATAGTCCAACCGGTTCATGTAGGCCTCCAATATTTTTTCTTTATTCCACATCCGTTCTAATTTCAATGCGGATAAAGCTTCTCGAATCTTTGAGCTTAAGGAACGGCCCTTTCGCTTGTTTGCTAATTTAACGGTTTGTTGGCTGATAGTTGATGCGCCTGAAAGGTGATCAGTGTGGGTGAGGGTTCTATAAGCAGCAGCAAATACAGCATAAAAATCTATACCTTTATGATTTTTGTAGCGATGATCTTCCAATGCAATTGTGACTTTTGGCAGATGCTTTCCCATTTTAGTTATGGGTACGGGTACATGAACTCTGGCCTCCTCGCTTGATATCTGAGCAATTATTTTTCCTTCACGATCAAGTAGTACCGGGGTCCCATTAAAGCCTGAGAAAAGATTCTTAGGTAAGGGTGCTCGATTCACAGCAATCTCTAAGAATAAAGAAGTGGCCCACAATATGATTGGGACAAAAATGAAAAAAAACAAAACGATCCTTCGAAGAAAATTTCGTCTTTTTGAATGCACTGAATTTAATTCATTCATTTGTAATCAACAAAAAGAGTCGTCTTGTTACCGAGGCCATTGAAGCGAGGTTCATACATTGGTGTAATCGTACATGCAGGCCAGTTGAATTGGCCTGCTGAGCTGACTCGAGCGAGGAGAGAATAAGTACTTTCCCCCTTCTTCAAACGATTAAAGTATAAGTTTGCACTACTGTCTCGTAGCTCTGAATGATCAAGGTGAAGGTTTTGATTATTTATGCCATTAGGCAGTGAATAAAATGCTGCCACTTGTGCGAGATTGAAGTTTACCACTTCGAGAGAAGCTGCCAATTCATCAGTCACTGCGACAAAAAAATGATCACGCTCGCTCAATAATCGATAAGTAATCAATACTTCGTCACCAATCTTTAGTGGATTTTCCGGGGTCCCGGCTCTCTTAGCATCGGTCAGATTCTGAATAACGCGCTCTATTCTGATGCCTCTGTCCTCCCTCTTGGAATTCTCTTCATCTCTTAGGACCGAAGCATTTGCAAGATAATAGGTAGGATGATTATCATTTTTAAGTTTGATGGCGTTAAGATTTGTGAGCGGTTGTTTTTTCCAT
The DNA here is from genome assembly GCA_902591645.1 of uncultured Verrucomicrobiota bacterium. Next base: position 11,535 of record CACJBM010000014.1, read on the forward strand.
GCAACGGATAATTGGTTCTTTGATATGAGATCGGCTTTGACTATTTCTTCTTTGAAGGGTTCATAATTATCTTTCTCCATCATTGATCTTATGGACATTAGAAGCCAAAGATTCTCTTGAGTTGATAAGTTTCTGGAATCGTCCATCACAGAGAGTATTTGTTTTCTAAAAGCAGGTTCGCTTTTCTCTTTCCAATGAGCATTCGAAATCGTGTTGAGGGCAATATATTTGACTGCATCGGAGCGACTTGTGGAATAGAAGTTTCCGGGGTCAAAGACTTCTTTAGGTGAAAGGTTACCAATTTCACTGGCAAGTAATTGGATCTCTTCAGGCATGATTTTATAAGCATGCATTGTTAGGGCGAGGAATGCCCGGGACTCGTCCCTTAGAAGATTTCGGTTCAGGTAAAGCTCTTCGATAGCATTAATGGGTTTTTTATTGGTACGGGACTTACTGTCTATAAATACTGCGAATGCTCTCAGGTCCGCATGATCATTGGTGCGGCCTTGAATGATAGAGTTGAGGGCCATCTCAAGATTTATATCTAGTCCTGGAGGGATCTTATAACTTAATTTTTTGCATTCATTAACAAGCCATGCGGCTTGAATTGTTACGTATGAATTGGACGATGATGAACCTGACCAGTAGGGAAGGAATCCTTTATTGTTTAGATTTTTTGCAATATAATTAACCCCTTCTTCTATAGTGGATCTATAATTCTTGTGCTTTTGCCCTAGAGCCGGAAGATATTGCAGCATGTCAGCTAACTGGATATACCCAAGCAATTTACTGGTCCTTTGTTCGAAGCAACCATGAGGATATTCAAGCAGTTCGGGCAGGCCCTGAAGCTTAGGTAGAAAAGGTGATCGTGAAAAAGTGATGCCGAAATCACCCTCAGACTTTTCCCATATTTCAGGTGCTGATTTCGAGAAGACAAACTCTGTCTCGTTCTGAGGAACTTTACCATAAGTGCCTGTTCTTTGTATTATTCCAGGCCTAAGAACAGGCAACTTAATTTCGACTTCGTCTGTGATTTTAGAATTGCCGAGGATGCTGGCTTTGAAAAGCACAGTAACTTCTGAAATTCCTTCTTTGACTTTTGCTCTGAGATTGAATGTGCCTGGAATATTTTTATTGAGCGGTCCGATTTCGTATTGCTCTTTTTCAAGGCTCATTATCCCTTCCCCGGGTTCGCAACTGATCAGAACTTTGGCATTATCCATCACTTTTTGTCTGGCAATGGCCCTGAAAACAATTTCATCGTTGTTTCTAATAAATCTAGGCAGGGCAGGTTCAATCATTAGTCTCTTACTTACCTCAAAGTGGGACTGTCCTTTTCCGAATTTGTGATCTTTCGTTTGAGCGACTGCTGTGACTCGGAAAGAAGTGAGGTTATCTGGTGCCTGAAATTTAAATCCTACCTTTCCTTGATCATCTGTCCTGAGCCCCGTCATCCAGAACGCACGCGCAAGGAAATTTGAACGGGCTCGTTTCTTTTGTTGTTGCATATCCATTCCACCACCACCGATGAGAAATCCCTTTTCCGTTACGTCCTCTTCTTCAAATCCTTCGATATGATTATCGAGGGCATGGTAAGTTGCGACGTTATGTCTTCTTTCCCTGTAAAATCTTGGGATGAGCGGAGGCAGTTCCCAAGCTCCAAGTTTTAGGACGGCCTCGTCCACAGCCATCACGGTCAGATCTGCATTGGCAATTGGTTTACCGTTACTGGTTATAATGATTGTTCCAGAACCCCGGTCCCTCGGTTCAATCTGTGATTTATCCATTACCACATTGACGTCTAAATTTAATTCTTTGCGTATGACGTTTAGCTCTACTCGGCCAAAACGTTCACTTGGGATTTTTTCCTGACCTCCGGGCCTGATGAGGTAAACTGTTACGAATGCATTCGGATAATGATCTTTACTGATAGGCACTTCGATTTTGCTAGCATTGTGCTTTAGATCAACGACGAACTGATCAATAATTTTGTCCGCTTCAATACTGACCCAGGCCTTGCCTCCGAAAGGTGCTTCCAATGCCAGAGTAGCAGTTTCACCGGGAAGATACGTTTCTTTGTCTGTGGATATATTGAAACCATCCCTGCTGCGGATGGGATACCTTGCTCTAGCCTCGCCTGCTAGAAGCACTGAATCACTGCAACGCAGGAAGCCGTTTTTTAACTGACAGACTGCAACGTAACGACCGGGATCGCCATTGACGTTGATATTTAATGTCGTTTCATTAGAAGGTTCTAATTCAGTGCTGAAAGAGGCAATTTTAATGTATTCATTAAAGTTTCGGTACCTGTAAATCCCTGGATCAATTTCTTCTTTTACAGTTCTTGCTTCGATCCGAAAGATTTCAATGCGTGCCTCCTTGCCACTAGTGAGTTGGTTGTTAGGTCCTATACTACCAAGCTTAAGCTCCAGAGAAGGTTCTGTTCCTTTGTAAATTGGCGTCAAGTCAATTCCAAGGATCTGATCAGACGGTTGCAGGTAACCGTACAAACCATTAGAAATTGTTCTGCCTTCAGGGGAGACGATATCCACTGTAAATTCGAAACCATACCTTGCTCTGCTAAATGGTTCATCTTCCGGGATCTTGAGTTCTAATGTTCCGAATCCATTTTTATCTAACTTAAACTCACCTTCAGCAGATTTTAGATATGGTTTCTTCAATGGGTCTTTTGAGTATCGATCATTAGTGATACCTACAATGTCTGAAGGTATATAGTCTTCGTGCCAGTGAATTGACCACCGGGCAATTGCTCCGCTGTTCGGTGATCCATGAAAGTAATTGGATTGTATTGCTATGCGAGCAGCATTGTCTTTCAGCTCACTTTCGTTTGAAATATTAACCTCGAACAGTGGTACCCTGTACTCCTCGACCTGAATATATTCCATGCCGTAACCATTGGTGCTCAAACGATAGCTGCCGATCTTAACGTCTTTGGGAATTTTCCATTCTGCCTCCCATCCACCAAATTCGTCGGTTCTTGTGTTACCTTGAATTATAGTTTTGCCTGAGTACCCTTCGGAAATCTTCCAAGAAACAGGAACATTAACTGCACTGATGAGTTCTTCTGCTTCGCTTAGCCGAACCATACCTTTGAACTTTGCCGAGGCACCTGGCCTGTAGAGATTACGATCCGAAAATATAAGACTTCTGGGTTTATTCTTATCTGTTCCTGAACTGACCCATCCAGAGTTGTAAAAGGTTTGCCTATCGATGAATGCTACTGCAGTACCACCTCCGGGCGAATCAATCAGAAGATGGCTAGCACTTGGTTTGGTTTTGCCATCGATAGTTACCGATCTTAGTAAGTTCCTATCAAAATAACAAATTCCTTCATCGTTACTGATTGAGGTGCCTAATAATGTATTATTACTTGCGACTAGGCGTGTCCTCAGTCCTGACACTGAGTCCGCATCAGACATTTTCTGTATTTTGGCAACAAGTTCATTTCTGGTCTGCTTTTGTGAAACGAGGAACTCCGTAAAGAAAATCACTGAACGGTTAGTGATAAGTTTATCGGATTTTGTTGGAGCTGAAACTTCAAGCAAGTACGCACCGTCCGGAAGAGGACCTTTCTTTTCCGGCTTCCATTCGATGTCTCGATAAATGCTTTCATTTTTAGGGGCTCCGGGGAATTCTCCTTCGGCAATAGTTTGTAGTGATAACTGATCAACGAGTAGTTCTCCTGTCTGGTAGAGACGTTGCCGAGCCACTCCTATCTTATGTTCGGGTATTTTAGCCAGACGCCAGCCAGTTTGTCCGGTATTTGCATGAAGAAATTTCATTTTTAATCCGATCGCTGAACGGGTGAAATACATAGTGCTTGGAAAATAGATTGAAGGTCTCGGACCATTAAATGTGACCTCATTCATGGTGTCCTCGTCCATTTGATATCCCGAAGCTCCAATTAGTTTTGAACTGGAATGTATTTTATATGTTTCTTGAGGATCAAATTGACCTCGCAGCTTGACGTATCTACCCTCAACAATTTTCTGAAGATTTTGAACGTGAGGCTCAACGCTCATGACTTGGTCTGTAACTCCTTTCGGATCGACTCTCTGATTAAATCTAAGAATGATTTCAAGTCCCCCGAAAACATCCTGATGAGTTTCAGCATTTTCAAGTTTTAAGGGCTCTGTTTTACCTAAAGGAAAAACTTTTAAATAAGGAATAAGAGTTTCAGTTTCCGCGTCTCTGATGCCATCAATGACAAGATCAATATTGCGATTTACAGGAAGAGGCTCTGCAGGCTCAACAAAAAGAGAGTCACCGACATTTGGAGCCTTAGGGTCATTTTTCTTGGGCTCAGTATTAAGTGTTGGCAGAAAGATATTAGCTTCAAAACGTTCTCGGGTAATATGGTCCTGAAAATATATTGTTTCACGTGCACCTAAGAACTGGATTTTATAATTAAATAATAGCGGCACGCTGGGCCTTTGTCCGAGGCCGGATCTATTGAGGCGGAACTTTGTTCTAACATTCAGCTCATGTGCTTTAAATGGACGGTCAATCCATTGATCATAATTTAGAGGCGTGCCGTCCAACTTATTAAGGTTGGGGGCTAAAGTTGCTTTGTATGACTGTCCCGGGATGACCGGGCCCCTGATCGTGTAGATAACTTCAGTTTGGCTTTTCCACTTAAAATTATATTCCAACTGAGGCTTGAATATTAAGGGATTAATGGTGCCCGAATGTCCGATACTTTCTGGCTTAATCATAGATTCCGGAAAGTAGAGTGTCATGTTTTGACCCGGTACTATGTTTCCGGACCCGGGCCGCAGCCTGATAGAATTATTAAGTTCCTGAGCCTGGGTAGATCCTATATTTGTACTGATTAATATAATGAATAGGAAAGATCTTAACATGGAAGGCATCAGTGCTGAGACAATATGATTCATTGTTAATTTTTCTGTAAAGATGAGAAGCAGGCCTTATAAAGGTCATTTATTTTCTGATTGTATTGCAAATCCAGATAGGCCTTGAAGCTTTGTGATGCCTCCTCAAAATCTCCGAGAGTCATTTGGAGCCGTCCTAGTTTTTCAAGGGCCTGAAGTCGAGCTGTCTGGCCATGCAAAAACATATCAAATCGGATGTCCGAACTGGCTCCCCTGCTCTGGTGAATTTCAACAGCAATCACATTAGTGCCGGCAGAAAAAGATGATGAAGGTAACCTGATCTCTTTCCAGCCAGATTCATTACTGACCGTACTGCTGGCAAAAGTCGTAAACGAAGCTTCCAAAGCTAGATTCTGACGTATTGCCTGCTTTCCATTGATATAGACAGCGATTCCGTCATCATATTTGACCCTGAAGAGGAAATTAGAAAATAGAGAAGGGTCAAGTATCTTAACACTCGTACGAAAATAAGTAGTGGGATACTTTGAAGAAGAGTCTGGTCCAAAACTGAGTGTTGTTCCGGACCCTTCATCATTACTGCCGTATCCAAGTTCGGAAGGCCCGCTAGACCATGTTGAATCATCAAAATCTTTAGTTCTCCATGCGATCTCTTGATTAGATCCATTGTCAAGATACTTCCAGCGGTGCCCACTAGAAATGTAGGTGACCGGATCAGATTCTTGATTAAGGATCCGCTGCAATGCTCTTTGAGCATCCTTTGTTTTACTTTTTCCGATTTGAATATTTGCAAATAATAACAGTGAACGGATGTGATCCGGATTTTTATTCATTGCCATTTGCAGATCTGCAATTGCAAGATCGGTTTGTCCTTCACGATAGAGCATATCCGCTCTTTCTGTTAAAGCATCAGCATTTCCTTTTGCTGCAATTGTTTTTTCTAGGTGATGTAGTTTGGTCAGAAATTGTTGACCAGGGTTCGTTCGTTTGTAGGAATATTTCCAAAAATTCAGGCCCAATTGGTCCGAAGCTTCTTTGGCCTTGCCGGCATTGGCTAATATGATGCCCAGTTGATATTTTACCCACAAAGAATCAGGTCGGATTTCTAAAGCCCTTTCGGCATCTTCGATAGCGAGTTGATCAATGAATAATTCATTAAAAATCCAAGCTCTCTCGAGTAAGTGCTTTACCATATAAAGTCCTTTGCTTAGGGAAGAATCAATATTAATTAACCGTATTTTAATCTTCAGGAGTTTGTCATATGAGGGATTCCATTTTTTGGCTTGATCACTGCTTGGGAATGAAGCCCTTAGCCTCTTTGTAAATTGATCGATCGCGTCCCATTCACGATTTCTGAGATTCAGATTTATGATTCTGGACAGGTTCTCAGGATCGTTGGTTAATTGTACAAGTTTTCTTAGGTATTCCGGTTCTTTTTGCCTGTTGAAATGTCTGCTTTGGTATTCTACCAGTTTGGTCAGGACTGAGGCCCTTGCAGGATCGATCTGCAAAGCACGGGTCCAGTACCCGAGAGCATTTTTTGATTCTTTTGAACCACTCTTTTGCAGTTCAATGTCACCGAACATTTCCAGAACTTCAGCATCTTCTTTACGCAAAAGGCTGGACAAATGAGCAAGCGTTTTTTTGCATTCTGAGAATGCATTATTTTTGATTTGGGCACGTGCTATTTTCCGAAGGAGAATTAAGTCTTCCGGATTCTTATCAAGCATTCGCTTTGCGATTTCAATGATTGCAGTCGTGTCAGCGGCGGTTTCGGCCTTTTTGAGTTGTGATTCTAGATTTGCTTTGGCGCATGGCAAAAAGCATAGATTCAAAATGATGAGGTAAATGAGTCGGGATGAATGCATTATTATGAGAGGAGAACTAATGGATAGTATTATTACGTGTTCCTAGAGGCCTAGCTTTCAAACTAAACACTATTAAAAATCATTCTCATTTATAGAGACAACAACATAGTGTTCACGTTTATGGGCCATGAAGATTTGGCGGGGATTTTAATAAAGCAAATTTAATTATATTCATATATTAAAGATAATTGTTATGAAGTTGTTAGTATGAATCCGCTTGCTATGCGTTTAGCTTAATAGGAACAAAGCCCCGTTTATCTATATTTTGAAAGCTCTGGGAGTAGATTATGGAGAAGTCCGCATTGGAATTGCATGTAGCGATGATTTGGGGATGTTTGCCCATCCGCTTGAAACAGTTCAGGCTTGCGAAGCGAATCCAATTGCAAGAATTGCTGAAATTGTTGACCAAAAATCAATTGCAATCATTGTCATTGGTATGCCCCGAAGCCTAGATGGATCGTATGGCAAAGCAGCACAGAAAGTATCAGATTTTGTCGATAAAATAACCAGTACCATGCCAACTATTAAGGTGGTTACCCAAGATGAAAGGTTCACCACTACTTTGGCTCAACAAAAATTACATGATGCGGGGCATTCTATCAAAAGTAGTAGACATTTAATTGATCAGGCGGCCGCAGTTGAAATTTTGCAGTCATATCTTGATGAAAAAAAAGATGAACCCACTTAAAGAGAGGGAAAAGTTTATTTTTTAACGGCCTTTGACAAAGAGTCTTTGGGAAGCGACTCTAATTTTATTATAATGAAGCAAATTCTTCTAGGAGTTTCAGGTTCAATTGCTGCTTACAAGTCTGCTGATGTTGCGAGTGGTTTGACCAAGAGTGGGCACTCAGTGACCGTGGTTATGAGTGACGAGGCTAAAGAGTTTATTACGCCATTAACATTACAGGTCCTTTCAAAGAATCCTGTTTTTACTAGTTTTCATGATGAGAAGCAAAGTTCCAGACCTGGGCATATCGAGCTGGCAGACCGTTCGGATCTTATTCTTATTGCGCCAGCAACCGCGAATACAATAGCGAAGTTTGCTAATGGGATTGCGGATGATCCATTAAGCTCAATTTATCTTGCAACGCTCGCTCCTGTAATCATTGCTCCAGCCATGAATGGTAAGATGTGGAATCATCCTGCAACGCAAGAGAACGTTGAAAAATTGGTTTCTCGGGGTGTGCAGTTTATAGGCCCTGATGAGGGGATGCTCGCTTGTGGATATGAGGGAATTGGTAGGATGTGGCCAGTTGATGGGATACTTGATTCGGTAAATAAGATCCTCTCAACCGACAATTAGAGATTGATTTTATCTGTGCGTATCCTCATAACAGCCGGGCCGACAAGAGAGCCAATTGATCCTGTAAGATTTTTGAGTAATCGTTCGACTGGTAAGATGGGATATGCAATTGCAACGGCTGCAGAATTGCGAGACCATGAAGTATTATTGATTAGTGGCCCCGTCAATGTCCCTAGTCCAAGGGGCTGTCATATTGTTTCTGTAGAGACGGCATCCCAAATGTATGATGAGGTCATGGAACACTCCGAAGGATGTGATGCTGCAGTAATGGTTGCAGCAGTTGCTGACTACACACCCATAGAAACGAGTCCACAAAAACTGAAAAAATCTGGTGATAAGGACATTAAACTTAAACGGACTAAGGACATCTTAGGATCAATGCGTCAGATTTTTGGATTCGATGGAGTATTAGTCGGATTCGCAGCAGACACTGAGGAATTGCGGGAAAATGCATTATCGAAGATGAAAAGAAAGGGCTGTGACTTTATTGTTGCTAATGATGTTTCACGCAAGGATATAGGATTTGAATCTGATAATAATGAAGTCACTATCTTTCAAAGTGACGGATCAAAGGATCATATTACAAAGTGTTCTAAGCAGGAAATTGCAGAAAAAATTCTCGATAAGATAGAATCATTATTAAAAGGATAAATGAGCGAATTTCTAGAAATATCCAAGAAAGCGGCAAAGGCCGCGGGCCAATTATTGAAGGATAATTATGGGAAAGATAAAGTCGTAGATGCATTCGAAGAGCATGATATCAAATTACAACTGGATGTTATGAGCCAGTCTTTGATTTCGGACTTAATTTTGACTGCTTTTCCTGACCACTCTATTCTTGGTGAAGAAGGCGATAGTGGATCAGAGAGTGGTGATTATCAGTGGATCATTGACCCCATTGACGGAACGGTGAATTATTTTTTCGGGATTCCACATTTTTGTGTTTCAATAGCTCTCCGCCAACAATCAACAGATCAATGGATTCTTGGTGTGATATATGACCCCATGATGGATGAACTTTGGGCAGTTAATGTTGGAAGCGAGCCGACACTGAACGGTTCTCCTATATCAACGAGTGATCGTGGAGAAATGTCTGAAGCAGTGGTGACTGTAGGGTTTTCTAAGACCAAAGATGCTATGGAGGCAGGCTTCATCCGTTACCGTGAAATTGCTTCTCAGGTCAGGAAATCCCGTATGATGGGAAGTGCAGCACTTGCATTAGCTTATATTGCTTGTGGAAGGTTAGATGCATATATAGAGGAAGTGATCAGTTTATGGGACATTGCTGCCGGTAAATTGTTGGTAGAGGCTGCAGGAGGGAGGGTCGATCTTATTGATAGTAATGTTACGAAAGGCAAACTTTCAATTTGTTCGTGGAACGGTAAGTTGCCTCTAGAAAATACACTTTCATAATAATCATGGCATCAAGATCAGGAATAGGATACGACGTTCATCGGCTAGTGGAAGGTAGACCCTTAATACTTGGAGGCGTGCACATTCCTTGGGACAAGGGCCTTGATGGGCATTCCGATGCTGACGTCTTAAGTCATGCCATTGCGGATGCTATTCTGGGAGCGGTAGGCGCTCCAGACATAGGATATTTTTTTCCTCCTACAGATGAATCAATCAAAGGAATTAGTAGTCTTAGTATTCTCCAAAAAACAGCAGAGGAAGTGGCCACTCGAGGAGGAAAGATTATTAATATTGATAGCAGCCTAATAGCGGAGGAGCCAAAGATTCTGACTCATGCTGATGCAATGAAAAAAAATATTGCTCAAGCCCTTGGGTTAGAAATGGATCAGATTGGCATTAAGGCAACGACCAACGAAAGGATGGGTTTTGTTGGGAAAGGTGAAGGAATGGCAGCTATGGCCGTCGCTAGCGTTGAGGTTTGACCGTGCTGATTGAGATCCAGAGGGTCGCGTAATGCTTGGCTTCTTTATTAGACCGCTGCTCGGTTGACCCACTCTTCTGCGATGGCCTTTAGGTTGAGAGACGGTTCATCTTCTCTATCAAAATATTGCTTTTCAACAGATGCGATGGATTCATCTAACCGTAATTGAATTTCTTCGGAAAAATCTTTTTCCTGATGAATTTTCCGCAAAAGGCCAAGAACAGAAAAAGGTGTAATTTCATTTGGAACATTAAAGTTGGAGATCTTTTCTTTGCTTCCTGAACTTTTCAGATTTTGCTTTTTAAATTTCAAGGCTATTGCTCCTATAAAAAGGACTACAAGTAGAGCCAATCCAATCCATTTCGAATTCTTCTGACCGTAATTCTGTTCTAATAGTATGGTTTGACTAGAAGCAACTAAATCAGCGTCTTCATACCGCTGAAAAAGCATTTCTTTAGTTTCAGTTATTTGTTTTGGGAAACTAAATTTAAGGGAAGAGTCATTTGTGCCTTTTTGTGTTTTTGTGAAAGTGAGTATCCAGTTCCTTTCAGTGATGGGACTCCCTGACTGAGATTCTGCATCTAATCTGGCTATGGAAATCTCTCCCCCAGATGAATCGGTTTGTTTAAAGTTATTGAGGTTCGACTCAAGTAATTGGTCAAGATTTGGAACCAGACCATTGGATGAAGCTTTAACTTCAACTTTGAGCAAGCCCTGATCAGCTTCCCTCTCATCCAGTATTTGAACGATTTTGAGGTTTTCAGTGGGGCGAGCTTCACCAATTTTGGGCTTAGAATCGATTGGAATTTGAGCCGTGGCTATTGGAAGAATCACATATCCTCCAGTATCTAGAAAATCCAGATCGATCTGCATCGAAGGTATTTTATCAATTTCTGGAGTGCGTGCCTTAAGTAAAATATACGCGTAAGGAGTAATGCGCCATCCTTCTTGTCCTGCTCCCCTTGAAGTGATTTTGCTATCGTGAAATGTAACTGACATAACATCGAAGTGTTCTGAAAGCGCTGAACGGGTAATGTCTTCAAACTTTTCCCGATAATTTTGTGTTGGCCTGCCATAGTTATAGGCGTAGCTGGAATTATTTTGATTTGTAAGGTATTTGGCAAATCCGCCGGATTCGCGTTCTATTTCTTTGGTATGGCGAATGTCAACGAAGACTCCGAATGGTGATTCATGCCCGACCGTACTTGAACCGTCGATCCTTGCCACTAGCTGGATTTCAGTAGTCAGGTCATTATAGTAATTAAAAAGCTTTTGCGCTTCACTGGCCTTTTCATGATCACCAGCAATTGATAAGCCATGACGAAGGTAACGCTGTTTGAGTTCTGGTTTCACTGAACTGATTCTCGCTGCAAGAGCATTTGCAAAGCGGGCCAAGTGCCGCTCTGCGGATTTGTTCGGTAAACCAGAAAGCGCAGTTTTTATTTTTTCAATTTGTCGGGGAGCGGGGAGTTGTGTTTCGCGAAGTGCACTTAGATCACTTGCACCTAAGGCAGCGTAGAACCAGTGCTCAAAGGCTTCGGTCGTTTCTTCTTCTTCGTTGTCAGGTGAAGTCGAGATGTATAGCTCAGCAGCCTTTGAGAACATTTCATAACTTTTCTTTCGATCGATAGAATAAGTGGAGCTCTTTTTTGATTCCTGTTGAAAGTTGATTTTGTCGAGAGCCAGACAGGCTCTTCGTAGATGGAGGCGCCAATCTTCAGGATTTGCTTCAATTGTTTTCCCCAGAATATCATCTATTCCTTCATATCCTGCTATTACTTCGGCAAGGATTTCATCATCTCTGCGTTTTGTCTTTGCATCTTGCTGTGTTTTAGGATCACGCCAGACTGTCGCTAGATTGACTCGCATAGTGTTAGCTAAAGCTGCAACAGTTTTCGGGCTCATGTCCTTAAAGGTTCCGAATACTTTGGTGATTGCGGTCATTTTATATACCTCGGCACGGCTATGAATTTTAGTGAAGGCTTCGGCGAGTTTGTCCTGATTAATTTCACCTATTGGTAAGGATTTCAATTTACCCACCCAATTGGCCAGTTCGGTTAGACTCCGTTCCTGCTTTGAGCGGGTCAGCGGGATAGAGTTTGCTCTTTGATTATATCCATACATATAACCGTACCGATAAGTACGGTTGCGATTCGCATTTGGATTATGATTATCTGCCCAGACACGCAAGAATTCTTCAGCCAGACTTTTTCCGGTTTCGGGGTAATTAGCAGAAACTTTCTGGATGTAAGGAAATGCCTCTTCTGGTTCATTAACTTTAAGATATAGCTGAGCATATAAAGTAGAAAACTGTGGTTGCAGGTCAGCATCTATTTGAAGAAGCCAGTTTTCATTTGGGCGCACTTTTAGCAGTTCTCCGGAGGCGATTGGTGCAGGAACATTACTCGGAGTAGCCGTAGAATTAACTTTAGGGTTTTCGTAATACATGTTGCCGTACTGATCCCAACGCATTCTCGGGCTAATCGTTTTTGATGTGTCCCTCTGATAGCTATAAGAGGCTTCGGAGAGCCAATTTAGAGCAAGTATATTTAATATCTCCGACCATTCGTTAAGTTTAATTTCATTGATCTGAAGCAAAGATTCTGTGGCTGTTTTTTGCAAAGTGAGCCGCCGAAGGCGCGCAGAGGATGCAGGTTCTGATCTGCCACTTGATGTGAGGGCTCCAATCGTTGCAAGTACTTCACGACCAAGTTTAGCGTCTCCAGTGAAGCTTTCACTTAGCCATCGTGCTCCTTTTTCCTCTTCAACTCTAGGGGCGAGATCCACTGCCCTTTCAAGGGCAGATTCTTTACTCGTTTGAATAGTTTTTGGATTGGCTAGAACCAATTGAGTGGCTTTCCATGCCATGCCAAGGTGTCCCTCTTTGGGTTCTTTTGCATGAAGTGCCAAATGATAATTTGCAATAATATCAAGTTCATCAGGATCATTTGAATCATCAATTTGTGGTAGGAATTTCCCAGCTTCGGCTGCGAGTCCAGCACTGATTAGCAGTCTGGCTGCTGTCATTCGTTTTTTACTGTCACTGGAGCCGCCAATTTTTTTTGTTCCCTTATCGAGTAAGTTAACAAAAGTATCAGGAAAGTGACCGCGAGAGAGTGCTATTTTCAATAAACGTCCCAGCTTGGGTATTGTGGTTTTTTCATTGAGATCAACTGGACAGGCATCCCCTAAATATAATATATCAGTGGGAGAGAGGAGATGCTTTTCGGCATATGCCATGTTTCGTGGTGGCGTTACCTTTCCGGGCGTTACGCTTGCAGATGATATTGTTCTTGTGGGTCTAATGCGTGGCGGTAGCGCGAGAGTATCCAACAGACTCAGGTAAGCCTTGTTTGCGTTCTCGGTTTTCTTAAATTGAGAGGAAAAAAAGTCCGCTACCCCATTCCAATTGCTCTTAGTTAGATTTTCAGCCAGTGATTCAATTGCAATGTCTGCTGCGCTTTTTGGTTGTTTTGAACTGCCTTTATCCTTTTTGTTTTGATCAATGTTTCCCAAGTTTCTTAAAAGAGATGAGGGGCGGCGGTCAATTAATACTTTTGGCAGTTTTGCAAGGATAAGGGCATCAACATCAGTGGGTCGCGTTGCGATTGTTGCTGCACCTGTGGTTGTATTTTTGTTGATAGAATCCCTCAGATTTTTTTTATCTTCGGACGGCGGTATGACCTTCACCGGAACTTTAGCCGTCCGATCTTGAGCTACTAAAAGTGAACCAATGGATAACTGAAGCGCGATGCTTGTTAGGAAGAGCCGTCTCATTTAACCAAGTCGGGAGAACTGATGTGGTTTGTAATTTGTATGTTGGGCAAGCCCTTCAGGATCACGATCCGATCCCGTCCGGTGGAGGAGCTTGGCCTGCGCCGCGAGAGTCCGCAGGCTTCTTACCCGTTTTACTTTTTCCGGCCCGACCGGGCCTGGTTCCACTTCCACATCCCCGTCATTGGTTAGGCAGTGGCAGGCCCTGAAGTTCATCCAAATCTATGCGAGCAAGCTTTATTGAAGCTTCAAGATTTTCGAATAATTGATCAGCCGATTGCTGTTTCCCTTCACTCTTTGCAAATTCGGCAGCTGCATAATAATTTTGGCGTGATGATTCAATGACCGGCTCCCAAACTTCGCGGGAATGGCCTTCGAGCCTCATTAGCCAAGTAATATAATACTGAGCATTGGCAAGAGTTGATTTTGTATCGGCAGCCAACTGTGGTTCCGTGTTTTCATCTAGTGCTGATAGCATTGACAGAAGGTCCTTATAAGCTTCTGGGAGTTGTGAGCACTGCATCTGTGCTTTGGCTTTCTCTAAACGTAACCTGTTGCTTGTAGAAAAATTCTCCTTAGGCAATAAACTGATCGCTTCATCAAACTCGATCACAGCTTCAGCAAATTCCTTATTCATCAAGTGTTTCTCTGCCAAATCAATGTGTGTGGTTACCTGGTCAATTTTAATGCTTTGTTGACCAGGACCAAAATGATACGCCGCCGCACCAAGTGGAACGAGTAGCCAAATAAAGATGAAGAACTTACGCATGATTAAAGGGACGTTCTATTATGTTAGTCTTTGGACAGACATGTTCAAGTCTAAACCTTTTTGTTATGGAACAACTTTAAAAGTGAGGGGAGTATAATGAGATCAGCAATGAGCGCTGTACTAAGCGTTGCGCAAGCAACTGCAGTGAAAGCGCGATACATAGGAAGTGAACTGAAAAGAACACTTCCAAGACCGCAGAGCATGACAACCGTAGTAGCTATAAGGACCTGTCCTACACGCATAAAACTACATTCGAGGGCCTCATCCATATTGAGACCATTTCTTCTTTCGCTTTGGTAACGACTCAGGAAGTGGATTGCATCATCAGCAGCGATGCCGAGACAGATCGTGAAAGCACAAACAATTTCAAGAGATAGTGGTAATTTAAAGGCGGCTAAGACCGCAGCACATGCCAGTAGAGGAAATAGATTTGGAATCATGGCTATTAAGCCAATCCGCAAAGAACGGTAGGCGATTGTTATCATGATGAGGATGATAATGGCTGCTGCAGCGAGGCTACGGGCTAAGTCATTAAGCATGCGATGGACGTATCGCCCCCAACCGACAGCTCCTCCAGCTAATCCAAACTTATAATCAGGATTTTTCTCGCTTAGCTTCAGAAGTTTATTTTCTATTCTTTCATAGACGGGTGTGTATTGAGCGACTCCGAGGTCTTGTATCCTGGTAATGACGACTGCCTTTTTAAGATCTGGACGGTAAAGGGGCTTAATTAAATCTGGAGGCGCTCGTTTCAGGAGAGGCATACGTAAAGAAAGATCTTTTCCAAGACCAGGGAGCGAGGAAAGTACTCCCCGTATCGATAAGGGTTGGCTCAAAAGTTCTTCCTCTTTAACTATCTCTTCGATGTTTGCAATGATAGGTACAGGGTCACTGTCATCGGATTCCCATTCGACAACTATGCGGATGGCTTGTATCCCTCCTAGGCTTTTATCGGCCTCTATGAGAGCTTCTCCACTTTCGCTTTTGTCTGGAAGTTGGTTGAGCAGATACATGTCTGGCTTAAGAGTCGAAGTTAGCCACCCAAAGAGAATTGTGAGAATAACAGAAACAGTTACTACCCACTTAGAGCGTTTAATGACAAGGCCAATGAATTGCAGGAAAAATTCTTTTCCTAGGGCGGACCCTAGTTGCAGAGATTTTTTTTCAGTTTCTATTTTGTGTTTGAATGGCAACAGGCCAAGGAGTGGCAGTAAGAGAACCACGGCCATGAATGTGATCAGTGTGCCGACGGCACAGTCTCTTCCAAAGTCACTAATCATGTTTGCTTCTGCAACGGTGAGGGAAGCAAATCCCGCGGCAGTCGTTAAAGCTGACAACATGCATGGGAGTCCCAATTTACGCATTGAAGCTGCCATAGATTCTTTAGCAGAAGACCCTTCATTGAGTTCTCGACGAAACTGAAAAACAATGTGAGCGGCGTTAGTGAACCCAATCATTGTTAATATGATGGGCATGATCACCATAGAGAGGCTATTGAGGCGTTCATTAGTGAAGCCAAGCATTCCAATGGTCCAGAAGACGCCGACCGCGGGTGGCAAAGTGACTATTAGAGTCATCACTAAGCCGCGAAAGAAAATAAGAGCAAGTATTGCAGAAAGAACATAGCCTATGATTTGAAAGCGTAATTTTTCAGTTTTCATTGCATCACGGCGGGCAATATCTATCGGAACCCTCCCGGTCAGTTTAGCTTCCAGATTTGAACCCTTTAGAGCCTTGTTGCCCTCAGTTCTAATGAGACTAAGAACGTCGCCAATGTTTTGATTTTTTGTTAACTTCAAACTCAAAGGGACCAAGGAAGTGCGAGCGTCTGCAGACAATAAATTCCCCGCGACTATGGGATGATTTAGAGCCCTTTTCCGGCACGCCTTACGTTTTGAGTCAGAGTCATTTTTATCTGGAAACAATGGAAGCTTAAGTAGTCCAATTCCGTATGAGGGTATTTGATCAAAACTGAATGCCCGAGAGACGGCGGGAATTTTTCTTACCGCTTTTAATAGATTCTTATAAGATGTGGCAGTACCCTTTTCAAATAAATCTCCATTGTCATTTTTATGAGTAATGAGTATGAGAATTTCTGATCCGTCTGGCCCGAATTCGCGAGTCACTTTTTTGGTAAATTCGTAATCAGTTTTTGCGCGGGCACTTTTAATGTTTCGATCTCCACGCTCAGATAAGTTTCCGTAAAAAGAAAGACCGCTGATAACTGCAAATAAAGCAATCGCTAACCATGGGCGATGGACAGGGATTTCTGAAAATTTCATTTTTTACTACCCGAATTTGATCGGATCCCGACACGCCATTGAGTGCCAAAAGAATTTAATATGAAAGGGAGTGAAGCTAGAACCAGAGCAGATATTCCTATCGCTATCAAAGCGTATTCTCGCCTAGTCATTTTTTCGAGGGCGCTTTTTTCTTCAACTGATACGAGAGATGAAATTGTTTCGCTTGGGATATGTTTCACGTTTCCATCATGGTAAGTGCCATTAAGCCGTAAAGCTATCTGCCTAAGAGTTGAGGCATCCTGTTTGGAGTTTTGGCCGTCCAGGAAGGTTCCCTTTATTGGATCGCCTACTCCAATAACCAATATCCCATTGACGGATCTTGGCATCTTCGGAATTCCTATGGAAGGAACAGTATCACCGTCCGAAAGTAGAACAATCGTTGTGCTGTCTTGGCGCCATTCACTAGAAATTTCGGCGGCAAGATTGAGCCCATCAAAGAGATGAGTTTTACCGGCTTCAAATGCAGTATACATGTCCATACTATCAAGAAAATTTCGAACTACTTCTGCGTCTTTAGTATCTACAACGACCGGTTTTGCTCCGTTATATACCGCTATCAGGGAAAGCCTCATTTGTTCGACCCTGACCCTTTTAAAAAATGATTCCATTAATTCAAAAGCGCGTTCCCGCCTTCTCTTTACTCCTCCCTCACCAGCGTCTTTTATTTTCATGCTCGGAGACACGTCGAGAACAATTACAATGTGACGTATTTCATCAGGATCAACTGCTTGGGCTTTGTGAACCTTAGGCTGGATAGTTAAAAGAGTAGTAAGTCCCCAGATTCCTAAGGATAGAGCCACACATCTTGCTACCGGCGCTATTCGAGCCCATGATGAAGGAAGGGCCGAAGGGCCGAAGGATAAGGTCGCAATGTTTTTGATACGGCGTGAATGTATCATCTCAGCCCCAATTGTAAGTACTAGTGCAGCTAACGCTGAAATTTCCGGATTCACTACCATGGTGTATAACGTAAACCGAAGAGACTCATTAAAAACATTAAGGCTATGGAGGTTCCTGCCATCACATAGGGTTTAAAATTGTCCATCGATTCGGCACCTATCCTCTCGATTTTAGTTTTCTGCATTTTGTCAATTCGAGCGAATATTTCTTTTAGAGCCAATGGATCGCCAGCTGCAAAAACTTCACCGCCGGTCCGATTAGTTATGGTTAATAACTGTGCCGGAGGTGATCCAGGTGCAATGTGAATGGCATATGTAGAAATATTATTAGCTACAAGTTTATTGGCTATCTCAATGTCTTTACCGCCTCCAAGATCAGCACTGTAGCCGTCTGATAAAAGAATAATGAGGCGATCACCTTCTTCGCGTTCAACTAACAATTTTGAGCACTCCTCAAGGGCCAGACCGATTTTAGTTCCGCCTCTAAACCAAATAGGCAAACGTGTAGGGCCTAAAAAATCGGTTGCATATCCGAATGCTGACGGATCAGAAGTCAGACGTATCCAGTGTAAGAAATGATCTCCGAAAACAGTTAACCCAAAAGCATCTTCTTCACGATAGTTAATGAATTCATTGATTGCTTCCATGGCTGCCTCGTAACGGTTACCATCGCCAAAAGGCGCCGTCATGCTGCCGGACACATCAAGAGCAAATTGAATATTGGTTAATCTTTTTTTAGTTTTTGGATCGGAGAGTTGTTGAGGTCCGGCCAGGAGCAGTACCGCAATTGCTAATAACAATGCTGGGAATGAGGAAGTCACTTTAAGTATGTATTCCCATCGGCGATTGCGGGTCATTAGTGATTCATCTACCGGTATTACTACCTGATGGCCATGGCCATTTTTGCGCCAGATCCAGAACAGTAACGCGGCCGGAATCGCAAGCAAAATGAGGACTGGAGAGTGGACAAACATTTAGTAGATATTTTTCTATCGTTCAGTCAACTTTTGGTTTCTGGTAAGGCTTGAGCAGAGTTTCTAAATCAGAAGGCTCTTCTGGATTTGGACAATGGAACCAAGACTCAAGTTTTTCGAACAGAGGTGCCGCTTCTGGGTTCGATTTAATTTTAGATAGTGCCGTGCTAGGCGATTCATTCGAGAGATTCATTCGCTGACTCCAAAAAATAATAAGTGTCCTTTCTAGTCTTGCTTGACCTTCTTTTCCAAGTTTTCCTTTTTTAGCAGCTTCTACTAGAGGTCGTAAACTTTCTGCCGGGCTGAGCACTTCAGGAGTAGAAGACTCCATCAAGTTCAATCTTTTACGAGCACCAAATATCAGTACTAGGAACCCTATTAACCAGAAAGCAGCTCCAAAGATCACTAGATGTTTGTATTTTATGAAACGAGGTAATTTTCCATCGTCTGGTGGATTGGGTCTAATCCGTTCTGGTGCTAAGGATGATTTGAACATTACCGGCAGCTTAGGCTGATCAGTTCTTGGCTTGTTATCCTTGCCTTGTAAATAATCGCCCAGATCAAAGGACCCTGCTTCTAATCCATAATATTCAAAATCGTATCGAAAAGCGTTACCATGCGGATAAACCGATTTGATACGTAAGACAATGGCTGATTCTTTACTCAGGGGCTTAGCTTCCACTTCAGGACCTGGAATGACGTAATCTTTTATCTGCATTTTGATGCCAATGGGAGCGGCTTCTCGTTGCAGCTCCTTGGCCATGAGGCACGGAAGGGTAAAAAATAAAATGCCAATAAACAGTGATCTTTTCATGGCTAGCGCGTTCCTCGACTAAGTACAGCGCGAGATTTAAAAAAATGACGCAATTTATGAGCTATTGGTTCATTGGTGAGCAGTTGTAAGTAATCAATGCCGGACTTTTTTAGTTCCTCAGCAATAAATTTAGAATCAGTGAGTTTGACTCTGTTTTTTGTGATTCCTGTGTTTCCGGTTTCGGCTTCTCTTGTTTTCACAAATCCAGCACCTTGTATCCCTGATTCTATTGGATCAATCAGCTGGAGGGCAACGCAATCATGTTTTTGTGCTGCGAGTTTGAGTGCCGGCATGGCTGTAGAATCGTGCAGATCTGATATGATAATAATCATAGACCGGCTCGTTAAAATTGGCATAAGCTCGGCCAAACGAGTGCCTACGCGGGTTGGTTCATCGACACGATAGGACCGCAGTTTAAGTATCCATTGCAGTATGCGGTCAGCAGATAGACTTGGCTTTACAAATAAATCACGACCCCCTGCTCCAATCACTCCTACTGGACTTATTCGATCTAATGCGGCGAATGCGATCCCTCCAGCGATTCTTATGGCCGATGAGTACTTACTAATATTTGTGGAAGAAATTGTCATCGAAGCGGATGTATCGATGAGCAAGTAAATGGGCATTTGTTTTGGAGCTTCGTATTCCTTAACGTGAAATTTTCCTGTACGGGCAGTGACTTTCCAATCTATTGATTTGATAGGGTCGCCAATCTGATAGGCTCTTGATTGTACATATTCTATTCCAGATCCGAGAAACGTAGACCGGTCGCTACCGTATCCTATATCATCGGCCAATTTCTTTATAGCGATGATGAATTGTCGTGAGTCAATTGGATCGCAGGAATCGAGGAATTTTTCAGTCATCTGCAGAATAGAATTCGGCGCCAAAATGGATGAGATAATTATAAATGATATTATCCCATAGTTGTTAGAATGTCTTCTAAGACATCTATAGTACTCATACCTTCGGCTAAAGCTTCGTAATTGAGGCGCATACGGTGCAGGAGGACATCCTCAGCTAACGCAAACAAATCTTCAGGTATTGCGTAGTCTCGTCCATGAATGAGCGCTCGTGCCCGTGCACCTTTAATGAGTGCTATGCCAGCTCTGGGACTTGCTCCGAGTTCAATGTGTGAATGATTCCGGGTCCGACTAATGAGCTCAACGACATGTTTAATGAAGACTTCGCTAACGTGGATTTTGTGTACGGCATCAATTACGGAAATTAAGTCTTTAGGTTCTCCGACAGGATCTTTGGAAACAACGTCAAATTCAGTGTTGGCCACGGCTCCTCCCTCTTCTTTTTGAATGCCAAGATTCAAGTTCCTAGTTAAAATTTCCTCTTCTTCGACTGGGGTCGGATATTGGAGTCGATGACATAACATGAACCGATCGAGTTGAGCTTCGGGCAATTCAAATGTACCACTTTGTTCGATGGGATTTTGTGTTGCAATAACAAGGAAGGGCACTGGAAGACGATACGTATTGTCTCCGATGGTAACTTTGCGCTCTTGCATGGCTTCTAGTAGCGCTCCTTGAACTTTTGGAGCTGCGCGATTTATTTCATCTGCAAGCAGAAGGTTAGTAAATATAGGGCCTTTATGTGTAGTGAATTGTCCACTCGCCTGGTCAAGAATTTCGGAGCCGAGAATGTCCGATGGTAATAAATCGATAGTAAATTGGATTCTAGAGAAATCTAAGTGAATGGCTTTGCCGAGGGCATTTACTAGGAGAGTCTTTGCAAGTCCTGGCATCCCTTGGAGCAGAATATGCCCGCTAGTGAAGAGAGCAATGAGCAAGCGCTCTACTACGTCATTTTGACCAACAACGACATTTGATACCTGTTCACGGATTGCTTGAATGTAAGATGCGTGATTGTTATAACTAACCATTTTACTAGGACAGGACTAGAGAGATTGTTTATCCTAGTATAGGTTTGCTCCTTTTCAGATAAGAAAATGAGAAAATTATAATTTTATTGAGAAGTGTTAAGAGCGCTCCTCAATGGGGAGTATAGGAGGTTGAGAATCAGCTCCGATATAATCTGTCAGTGGACGATAAAGGCGGTTATCATCAAGCTGTTCTAATACTTGAGCGGTCCATCCACTTGCCCTGCTAATGGCAAATATAGGGGTAAATAGATCCGTTGGTATTCCTAGACTGTAATAAACTGTCGCAGAATAAAAATCAACATTAGCATTCAGCCCTTTGCGCTCCTTCATGATGTTCGCTATGCGTTCCGACATATTGATCCATTTTGGATCTCCAAGTTCTTCAGTTAGCTTAATT
>CACJBM010000015.1 GCA_902591645.1 uncultured Verrucomicrobiota bacterium
CGGTTCTATTACTTCCTTTCTGTTTAGTTGCCACACAGAGTTTCCTCAGCGCTTTTAGTCAGACCTCCGCAAGCACGATGGTCATTGGTTCTGCTGCGCTGTGGTTCTTTTTTATTGGTATATTACTTTGGCTAATCGCATTCTTTGGATTGCCTAGACCTCTTTTCATCTATGTATTAGGCCATGAACTGACACACGCTTTCTTTGTTCTTATCTGTGGAGGTAAGATTAGTGAATTTAAAGTGCGCTCTGCTGGTGGCCACATCGTCACCAATAAAAATAATGTTATGATCTCCCTCTCGCCCTACTTCATCCCATTTTACTCAGTGATAGTGGTTGGAATCTTTGGAGTGGCCGGAATGTTTGTTAATTTATCAGATTACCACCCGAACAGTATCTTGTGGGGACAATTAGGGTTCAGTTGGTCTTGGGTCTTTTATATCGCGATAGGTGTAACGTGGTGCTTCCATCTTACCTTCACCGGATGGATGATCACAAAAAATCAACCAGACCTGAAACAGAACGGGACATTCTTCTCACTAGTATTCATTTATTTAATTAACCTGAGTATCCTTTGTGGATTCTTGATCATTATTTCAGATGAAGTGAGCCTAATAGGTTTCATTCAATCCGTCTTCGATAATGCAACCAAACTATTTAATTCCTCTGCTCAGACCTGGAAATCTATAATAAAATAGATTAGTCAGCTCTTAGATTGAGACCGTCTCAAAAAGGGCATAGCAAGAACAAAGAACAGGACCAGAGCCAATCCTGCCATTTCAATGATGTAATATGGCCATGGATGAAGAATATCCATCAATGAATCTTCCGCCTTCTCGCGGAAAAATCCATAATTTGCACCCGTAATGAAATCAAAAAAGCCAACTATAACCACATAACATATTCCACAAAACCAAACACGCATCACTGAGCCTTTGCGAGGTTTCCAGCGAAAGGCCAAGGGCAAATACAAAGCCGCAATAACTACAGTAGAATGTAATTGGAAAAATGAAAAATAAGAGATACTTGGAAAGTCATAACAGGTAGAGGGCGTGAAAAGTGCCTGCAGAGTCCCTGCCAATCCAAAAAAATAGGTAATCTCAGCACATAATCGATTCTTCAGAATCAAAGCAAAGAAACCGGCAATCGCCGCCACATCACACAATTGCAGTGGAAAAATGACATCCTTATTTATCTCAATACCATCAATGCCTCTACCGATAATCTTCACCGGATAGGCAGTGATGAGAAGGAAAGCAATAGTAATCGCAATTGTTGCTGAAATTTGGGAAGCAGGACACTGCCGAGAAACGTAAATTGCAAAGAATCCTATAAGGAAAGTGACTCCAAGAGCACACAGATGCGAGGTTCCAAAATGCTGTATTAATTGTGGCGTCTCACTAGCCAATATCAATTCAGGGTCCATATATCATAAGCATGGAACAAATGGATAAATCCATATCACATTGACAAAAGCCGCTTCGATTCTCCCAATAAAAATGGGATGTCCTGAAATGGCTCAGGCCCAACATCCATCCACCTCATACGGCCTTTCCCATCAATCAGAAAGACACCATGCAAGGGCATGCCTTCAAAATCATCATATGCCCTGTAATCTTTAAATGATCCTGATTCCAAATCTGAAAACAAAGGAAAAGGAAATCTCTTCTCATCGGATGCACAAAGATCATGAGCTTTTGCTAGTTCGGCCAATGGCTCTGGGCCAATGGCTACTAATTCAATGCCTGCGCTTTCAAAATCGGACGCAACTGGAGCAAAATTATTTAATTGCTCAACACAGTGTTCGCAATTGTGGCCTAAATAGAAAATCAAGATGACTGGTTTCCCTGAAAAACTTTTCAGTGAAATACGTGAACCGTCCTCTCCTAACAAATCAAAATCAGGTGCCTTTGGAGGTTCATAAACTAGCGGACCAAGGTGATTCAGGTCTTGTGGTTTATTTGAACCAAAGTCTTCGCCTCTCCACGGTTCTTTTACTCTCCAATCATCCGACTTTCCTAACCGCTGGGCAACTGGTACGAGACGAGAGAATGGAACCGCATCGAGCTGAACATGAGCTGAAATTTTCTCTAGCCTTGAAAATTCTTTAGCAGCCGCTGACTGGTCACCAGTCTTCTCTAAAACATGAATACGCACCGCAAGAGGAACAGTACGATTTTGATTCTCATTGACTGATTGCTCGGATAGCTCCTTGGCCTTATTAGGGTCACCATATTTTAGGTGCAACAATGCTAGAGAACTTTTCTTACGTTTAATTTTTTTTGCACGCTCTTCATTGAGTTTTTGTCCATCGAGAAGCTCAAGACAAACATTAATCTCATCAATCGCTGGTCTCAGATATTTTAATTTATCATCTGACCCCTTCCCTGCTTCCTTGACCATCTTGTCAGTCTCTTCCTTATTCTTCTTTTCCTTCTCAGCTTTTTGTCTAGCTTCGTCTTTCTTCTTCTTTTTAAGTTCCTCTGCCTTATTGATTCTTTCCTTAATTTGATTGGATACACCAATGAGTGAATCCTTATCACCGAGTTCAAAATGAGCACGAGACATTAGGAGAAGCCGGTCCAATTGAAGCCTATCTTTTTGAGTAGGTTCGAGATAATGAGTTTTACTCAACTGCAAAATTTCATTCCACTTTTCAAATCGTTCCAAGGTCTCTGCGAGACGCTTCCTTCCAAATGAAACTGAACAATAACCTTTACCAAAATGATTCAATCGTGGGTGTTGAGGATTATCAATAAGGCCCTTGGACATGATGACTGCATCATTGGCCCTCCCAACGTGGTTCCAGTTGCGAACTAACCATTCATTGTTATGCGCATAATTATGAATAGTGTCAGGTAGGACTTGGAAATGAGATTGCTTTGCATGATCGATCCTCGCTGAAGCTTCCTGATGATAGGCCGATTCAGAATACCTCTTCAATTTATCGTAGATGTGTCCCGGCATGTGCCACATATGAGCAATGGCAGGCGCTGTGTTATGGAGAACGGCGGCTGAGCTCAGAGCACGTTTGGGTTTTTTCCCGTCCCAGAGATGGATTCTAAAATGGTGAGCAGGGTGAAGAGGATTTTTCTGAAAAACTTGCTGCATCAAAGCATCGACCGATTCTCGACTCCCGATCGGAATACCTTGACGACTAAATTGCCAAAGGCGAACGGCAAGAATGGCCTTGGCCTCAATGTCCTCAGGAAATTCATGAATGATATTCTCAATATCCTCTATCAATTTTTGTCTTCTCTTCTTAATGTCTTTCGGCTCGTCAGCCAAAAATGCCTCTTGAGCATTAATGTAAAGCAGCTCTCGTTCTGAAATTTTATCTTTCCGTTCAACTGCCTTGGTCATGAAACCTTTTGCCCTCTTTGAATTCTCCCAATTAGCCATAGCCATTCCCCAGTAAGCCATAGCACATTCCGGATCTTCGGCAGCGATCTGCCTGAATGTTCGCTCTGCCTCGTAAAACCAGAACCCATGAAGCTGCCCTATGCCTTGATCAAACATTTGCTGACCTCGTGACCATTTTGTAGTTATCGGAAAGTGCACATCACCGGTCCCATCCACTTTCACTGCGCTCTGCCTTGGCCCCTCATTAAATGATTCCCCTGAATGGGAGTGACCAGGAGCCGGAGCCGATCCTTCTTTCTTGTCCTCTGCATACGCGCTAAATGCAACGCAAATGAAAATAGGCAAAGATAAAAAGCATGATTTTGCAATAAGCATAAGATTATTGTGGCAAGTAATCGCCAGATATGCAACTCACCTAATAGTGTCTCTGAAAAATCTCTCCAGAAACTAACAATAATTTAAGATATCATGCCCGCAGCTACTGTTTCGTTAGTCTGCTCATCTATTAATACGAAACTACCAGTGGTCCGATTATTATTATATGAATCATAAAAAATCGGTGACGAAGTTCTAATGCAGGCTCTACCTATCTCATTGAGACCAAATTCCTTATCATCTTCAATCTTTCTAAGAGTATTAATATTAACCTTGTATTGAAGGTCAGTCACCATCGCCTTGACCTCTTTTGATGTGTGACGAAGTAAATACTTGCCTCTAACCATCATTTTCTTATCGGAGAACCAACACAGCATGGCCTCGATATCCTGCCCCTTTTCCGGAGGATTATTACTTTTAACAATCATGTCCCCCCGACTAATATCTATTTCATCTTCTAGAAGAATGCTGCAAGAAACTGGAGCGAAAGCTTCCGATATTTCTCCATCCGCTGTATAAATAGAATCTATTTTCGATGTGAACCCAGAAGGTAAAACCTGAACTTCATCTCCGGGTTTAAAAACTCCTCCAGCAACTCTTCCCGCATAACCTCGGAAATCATGATGTTCATCTGAGTGAGGACGAATGACCCACTGAACTGGGAACCGGGCTGTAACATGATTATGATCCGAACCTATATAAACCGTCTCCAGCTGATACAATAAGGTTGGACCAGAATACCAATCAATATTTTCCGATTTATCAACCACGTTGTCGCCATGCAACGCACTAATCGGGATGAACGTCACATCAATTAAATTATCCAATCTTGAGGAAAAGCTTTTAAACTCCTCAACAATCCCCTCATAAGCCTCTTCACTAAAATCGACCAAATCCATCTTATTGATAGCCACTATCACATGCTGTATTCTTAAAAGATTAGCTATGAATGCATGCCTACAAGTCTGTTCAACGATTCCTTTCCTCGCATCCACAAGAATAATAGCAAGGTTCGCGGTTGAGGCCCCAGTGACCATGTTCCTAGTATATTGAATGTGTCCTGGCGTATCAGCGATGATAAACTTCCGTTTAGGTGTAGCAAAGTATCGATAAGCTACATCTATTGTAATTCCCTGCTCACGTTCGGCCTTAAGGCCATCTGTCAGAAGAGCAAGATTAACATTATCATCTCCTCGACGCTTCGACGATGCCTCAACTGCCTTGATCTGATCTTCGAAAATATTTTTCGAATCATATAAGAGCCTCCCTATGAGGGTCGACTTACCATCATCCACAGAACCGGCAGTCGTAAATCTCAAAAGATCCATATCTAAATAATTGTCTTTGTGAGATAAATCCTTTTCCATATTCATAAGCAAACAGTAATTCGTCTCTGTTCAAATTCCTTTAACCATTGGCGAAATTTAAAAATAGCCTTCCTTTTTCCGGTCCTCCATTGAGGTCTCAGTGCGCCTGTCATCCTCCCTCGTTCCCCGTTCTGTCTGATGTGCAGCAGCAACTTCTGCAATGATCTGATCAAGGGTATCTGATTCGGACTCAATTGCACCGGTACAAGTCGCATCGCCTATGGTGCGGAACCTAACTTTTCTGGTACTAACATTTTCGTTTTCTTGAACATGAACGTGATCACTGACTGCTATGAGCGTGCCCGAACGATCGAAAACTTCACGATCATGTGAAAAATACAAGCCGGGAATTTCTATGTTCTCTCGCTTGATATATTGCCAAATATCCATCTCCGTCCAGTTGGATAATGGAAACACTCTAAAATGCTCGCCGTGATTTTTTCGACCATTAAAAATGTTCCATAATTCTGGCCTCTGATTTTTCGGATCCCATTGACCGAACCCATCCCTATGACTGAAGAAACGCTCCTTTGCTCTGGCTTTTTCCTCGTCTCGGCGCCCACCACCTATGGCCGCATCATATTGACCTTCCTCAAGAGCATCCAGCAAAGTAATTGTCTGCAAAGAATTACGGCTCGCTAAAGGGCCAGTCTCCTCAACGACCCTACCCTTATCAATCGAATCCTGCACTAATGCAATGACTAGCCTAGCATCTATTTTCGATACGAACTGATCCCTGTATTCAATGGTTTCAGGGAAATTGTGCCCCGTGTCCACGTGAAGCAATGGAAATGGAAGCCTAGCTGGATGAAATGCCTTAAAAGCCAAGTGCGCCATCACGATAGAGTCCTTGCCTCCTGAAAATAGCATCACAGGATTATCAAACTGCGCAGCCACTTCCCGAAGAACAAAAAGTGCTTCACTTTCAAGCTGATCAAGATGGTTTATTCGATAAGAAGACATCAATAATGAGTAAATGTTCTTAATATAAAATTAAATCCCCTGCCCAAGAAATGTATGAATCCCACACTCTGTCTTTTCAAAACCTTCCCAACGACCTGCTCGCTCATCCTTATTATCTGTAACTGGTTTCGTGCATGGCCTACACCCGATCGATCGGTACCCCTGATCATGTAAACTGTTGTAAGGTATGTTGTGCGTTTTTAAATATTCCCAAACACTATCACGACTCCAAGCCACCATCGGATTAAGTTTGAAAATGTAACTAGAACGCATCTTATCAAATTCATACATTTCAAAAATTCTTGTATTCTTACGATGCTCAGATTGTCCTCTTCTGAGTCCCGTGATCCATACATCAAGGGTCGACAACTTTGATTGCAGCGGAAGCACCTTGCGCATCTGACAGCAACTGTCTGGCCGGACCTTCCAGAGCTCAGGACCCATAGTATCGGCCTGCTCTTGGACTGTTTGCTCTGGATCAACGCTAGCTATACTGATTCCCCAAAATTCCTCTAATTCTTGTTTAAGAGCGAGGGTCTCTGGAAAAAGTAATCCTGTATCTATAGTAAAAATAGGAAATTTGCAGCCCCCCTTCATGGCATGATCAATAATTACGAGACCAGATCCCTGAAAACTAGTGCCTATAGCAGCTTTTTCGCCAAAATTTTCCCAAATCCACGACAAAACATCATTTAAATCCGCTCGCTCTAAGCGTTCGGATTCTTCAATAACATTAAAATTATGCTTACTTTCTAGCTTAAATGCCATTAATACGTGAATGAGGAAGAATAGTATACACCCCATTCTATATAGGTAAAGTATAGATTAATTGAAAGGGCACTTCTGCCACTTTACATTAATAGACTGAAGCACTATACTCCGCGCCCCATGATTAGTTTCTTTATATGGAGCCTGACAGCTATTTTAGCTATTGTCTGTTTGTTAATGGTTCTCATCGTTTTAATGCAAAGACCAAAACAGGAAGGTCTAGGCGCAGCATTTGGTGGCGGGGTCACTGACCAAATGTGGGGAGCACAAACAACTAACGTACTGCAAAAAGCAACCGTCGCTCTCGCTATTATTTTCTTTGTAATTACTTTGATCCTTGCGGTCCTTGTTGGGAAACAACAAAAACACAGCGAGACAAAACTGAACCCACAAGCCAACAGTTCAGAATCAAACGGACCAAATAATGTAGCCCAACCAAGCATCATTGACTTAGGGAACCAAGAAAATAAAGAAGAGCCTGCTCCAAAGCCTGTCGAAGAGAACGATACCCCAGCCGAAGAGCCTGCTCCAAAGCCTGCCGAAGAGAACGAGGCCCCAGCCGAAGAGCCTGCTCCAAAGCCTGTCGAAGAGAACGAGGCCCCAACCGAAGAGCCTGCTCCAAAGCCTGTCGAAGAGAACGAAGCCCCAGCCGAAGAGCCTGCAAAGGAATCTCCTTAAACTCCTAAAAGGAAAAATTTCCGCAAGGCTATCCAGATCATGGGTAAGCGGCAAAAAAAACTAAGCCACGGACTGGCTTACTTAGCTTATAGGATAGCCGAAGCTGCGCTAACAATACCCCCTATGTGGTTCTGTTATCGAACAGGCCAGCTCATTGGACTCGTTTGTTATTTTGCACTGAAGCGGTACAGAAACCTTGCCGAGCACAATGTCAGTATTGCATTCGCCAATAAAAAATCAGTTCCTGAAATAAAGCAGCTCGTCAGGGAACATTTCATAACTGTTGGAGCTAACTTTGTCTGTAGCGCCAAGTTCGCAACAATTTCTCCCAAAAAAATTAATAATTACATTGAATACGAAGGACTAGAACTGCTCCAAGAAAATGCCGAAAAAAAAATCCCCATCATTTATATCGTCTGCCATATGGGAGCATGGGAATTATTAGCGCAAATTGGGTCACTGGCTCCTAATGTGAAGCAGTCAACGCTCTACCAAGCTCTTTCAAACCCTTACATTGACGCGCACGTTCTCCGGAAAAGAAAACGGACAGGCATTAAAGCCTTTGACCGAAAAGACGGCTTCAATGCACCAATGGCTCATCTCCGATCTGGAGGAAGCCTTGGAATACTCGTAGATCAGAATGCTGGTTACCGAGGAATCTGGTGTCCCTTGTTCGGCAAGCTAGCATCAACATCCAATCTAGCACCTCTCATGGCTGCTCGTTCCGGAGCAACCATGTTTCCTTATTTTGTCATCACACTAGGCCCTTCGAAGTGGAAAGTTATCGTTTCTGAACCGCTCGAAGTGAGTGCAGATGAAACAATCGAAATGACCACAGCAAGAATGAATATGGAAGTTGAAAAGATGGTTAACAGAT
Source organism: uncultured Verrucomicrobiota bacterium (assembly GCA_902591645.1). Next base: position 8,392 of record CACJBM010000015.1, read on the forward strand.
CACCGAAGGACTGGTTCTGGTTACATAATCGATGGAAGACACCAAAGACCCGTTTCCTCATAGAAAAATACAGAAGAGGGTTTTGCTTACCTCCTAACATTAAAATAGATGAGCTAAACCCATTCAATATTCTCATCATTGCTCCTCGGTCCGAAAATCATGCTAAAATATCAGTGCAAACAATTCGACTCATTGCCGGAGGTCGCCCAGATGCAAAAATTACAGTCTTAGGAAATCATTCTAAGGTTTGGAAAGATGTCACTGAGATTAAAACATTTATTGAGAGACCAGAGCTAGTAAAGGAGCCCAATAACGACTCAATTAGCGATCAAAATTTTGCTGTTGCGATTCTGTTTGATCATTCACTACAAGCAGCAAAAGAAGCTAAGAAGGCAGGAGTCCCACACATTGTAGGATATAGTAATGATGAGAATGCTCAATTCATTGATCACAAAATTATCCAAGAGAATTCTCCCGATGAACCTGCCTATTATAATAAAATTGCAGAGTGCATCGGTTCGAGAGCATCTTGAATCAGGTCCGGATTTTAGTTTCTGTTAAGTTACATGACACTTTTCGGTTGTCGCATTCACTTGATTGCATAGAATGAGAGCGGTTGTCCAGAGACTGTGGACTATCGACTGACGAATCCGCCAGGGCCTGACGGCAGCAACGGCAGTTTGTTCGAGAGTGCCGTAGTTCTCTGGCAGCCACTTTCTAATAATTTATTTTTTCCGGAGGACTGACTCCTCTATATCAAATTTAATTCCCTGAGGACCGGGACCAAATAAGTCTATAATATCTGGAGCCCTGTTCAAGAGATCCTCCTTAGCTCCCCGAAGCTTTGCAATTGTATCCGATGGATTGATTCGGTTTAATTTATGTTTCGAATAGCCTTGGCCCGGATCTGCAATGTCCGACTCACGCATCTCAAAATGCAAATGAGCAGGATACCGTCCATTGGCATTGCCCACCTCGCCAATTATATCTCCTCGTTGAATTAAAGCGCCACTCACAACAAAAAACTTACCCAAATGAGCATAAACACTCTGAAGCATTCTCCTTGCACGAGACTCGCCCACCACATGCTCTATGATAACAAGATTCCCCCAACTCTCACCGGCATCAGCAGCATAGATCACACGGCCAGCAGCTACTGCAAAAACTTTATCTCCTAGGTCCGTATTCATTCCACCAATTCCATTCAAATCATCTGCTAGATGATTGCTCCCAAATCCGGAGTTAAAATTCATGAATGGTTGGGCATTATAAGTGAGCGCTCCGTTTTCAGAACCTAAGGGACTATCAAATCTTGTAGCTCGCGGAGTCAGTGCAGCGTCGATGGGCCTAACAAAAGAAAAGGCATCATCATAACTGTCCCGAGACTGTTCTGGAACCAAAAATGGGCGCCAATCATCATAATCTCTTAAGATTACCCACTTCTGCTCTAATGGTGTTTTCTTTAGCACCCATAAACAAAACACTATTAAAACAGTAGAAAAGAGGGTAACTGGAATAGCGACTCGAAGATTAAGGCCGTCTAAAAATTTTCGTGGAGGCACATATTTGACGCCTCCCCTTCTGCGGTCGAAAGTTGACACGATATAAGACTGCCTCATGAATCCAGAAGTGCGAGAAAAAATTGATGCCCTGTTCATCAAAAAAGGTTTAAGGATGACAAGACCCAGAGAAATAATCCTCGAAGCTGCTTTTTCAAAAAAGGGATATCATTTCACTGCCGAAGAACTTTTTCAGAAGGCAAAAGAGAAAGATCCTAAAGCATCACTGGCTACACTTTATCGGACAGTGTCTCTACTCGTTGAGGGTGGCTTATTGCAGGAAATTGATCTTGGAAAAGGGGTCGTCTCATATGATCCGAACTTCATAGAGCACCCTCATCACAATCACTTGATATGCGTAGACTGCTCCGAAGTGATCGAGTTTGAAGATCAACACATCAGTGTATTGGAAGACTGTATCACTAAAAGGCTTGGGTTTAGCCCCGCCACCAAAAGCATCCAAATCAAAGCGAAGTGCGATAAACTTCGCAAGTCAGGCTCCTGCGACAAGCTCATCACTAAATGAGCATTAACAGGAACTATAAAGTAATCTACAAAAAGTAACTACTATGTGGAAAGGCCGATTCCAGAAAGAAACGTCGTCATTATTAACCCAATACGGGGAATCAATTTCTTTTGATTGGCGTTTATACAAATATGACATTGCCGGGTCAATTGCGCATGCAGCCGCTCTAGAGAAGGCCGGTATCATTACTCAAGAAGAATGCAATACAATTACCGAAGGGCTAAGAAATATAGGGACTGACATTGAGCAAGGCTCTTTTGAGTTTGATATGGGCCTCGAAGACATTCACATGAATATTGAATCTGCCCTTACAGATAGGATCGGTGATACTGGGGCCAAACTGCACACTGCCAGAAGCCGGAACGATCAGGTCGCTCTTGACGTAAGGCTCTACTGCAGAGATTCACTCAATGACATTCAAGAAAACCTGTGCGATATGCAGCGGGCACTCGTCCAATGCTGCAAAAGGTTCCCCAAATCGGTTATTCCGGGTTATACTCACTTACAGCGGGGACAGCCGGTATTATTTGCTCACCACCTCCTAGCCTATGTGGAAATGTTCGAGAGGGACCAGCAAAGAATAAAAGATTCAATACAAAGAATTAATATAATGCCATTAGGTTCGGGTGCACTGGCAGGTAGCACTATCACACTTGATAGAGAATTCATTGCCAAACAACTCGATTTTACAGAAATCAGTCAGAACAGTATGGACGCAGTCAGTGACCGTGACTTTGTTGCTGAAGTCCTGTTCTGCATGGCACTGACAGGAACGCACTTATCCAGGCTCAGCGAAGACGTCATCCTTTGGGCAAGTGCAGAGTTTGAGTTCATTTCACTGAGCGACGAACACACGACCGGTTCGAGTCTAATGCCTCAGAAAAAGAATCCTGATATTGCTGAACTGACTAGAGGTAAGACCGGGAGGCTTTATGGAAATCTTATGTCCATTCTTACTCTGATTAAGGGTTTGCCAATGACTTACAACCGTGATCTGCAGGAGGATAAAGAACCTTTATTTGATTCTATAGACACAATCCAAAACGCGCTGGTTATTTTCGCGGAGATGATTGATGGCATGAACATTAATGAAAGCCAGACCCGTGAAGCGTGCTCCGATCCAATGCTTTTCGCGACAGACATCGCTGACTATTTAGTAAAAAAAGGTGTCCCTTTCCGTGAAGCTCATAATATCGTTGGTCAGATCACTGCACATGCAATCGAAAGCAGCACACCTTTCCCGAAGATTGAAATACAAAAATATAAGGAATTCTCAGAGCACTTTGAAGAATCCGTCTTCGATCTCTTTGAAATCGAATCAGCTTTAACTGCACGTGCTGCTACAGGTGCCCCGTCCCCAAAAAACGTTTCCGCACAAGTCAGTAAATGGGAAAATAAGTTAAGCGGAGAATAAACAAGAAAAACCCAAATCCGTAAAGATTTGAGTACTTAGTTTGCATTTCCTCTGGACTGAGGTATCAAAAAAGGCCCACACTAATTGCCAGTAACCCATAGAATTTAAAATGTTTTTCCTCAAGAAACTACTCAGTCTCGGCGGTAACGCCGCAGCGAAAAAGTTTCAGGATAAAGAAAAACCATTCTTGGATCACTTAGAGGATCTTCGTGGAACGATGATCAAAGTGTTCGGGACACTGATCGTATGCACTATCATTGCTTTCTTTTTCTACAAGGACCTGATTGAGGTCATCAAGTATCCTATACTCAAGGCAAATGAGGGAGATGCCAATCTAGCCACAGAACTCAAAGTCTTCAGTCCTGTTGAAGGGTTTATGAGCGTCATTAAGATCTGCCTCTACGCGGCACTTATCGGCTCGTTCCCAATCATTCTTTATTTTATTGGAGAATTCATTATCCCGGGACTGAACAAAAAGGAAAAGAAACTGATTCTACCGGTAGTCATTGCAAGTTTCATACTCTTTAGCATCGGAGTCGTATTCGCTTACTTTGTTGTTATACCAAGAGCATTGGAGTTTTTTGATAGCTTTAATGCTGGAGTCGATATCTCCACAGATCTGCGCTTTAAATACACGGTCTCTTTCATCACAATGCTATGCCTTGTATTTGGAATTTGCTTCGAATTGCCCGTCGTCGTTCTGACGCTCGTTAAATTGGATCTTCTTAATTCCCAGATGATGCGAGCGACCCGCTCTTACGCAATCGTTGCGATGTTTATTCTTGCGGCAGTGATCACGCCGACGCCGGACATATTTACGATGTCCCTACTCGCTGGACCGATGGTACTTTTATATGAATTTTGTATTTGGATGGCCTGGTACATGGAATGGAAAGAGGCCAAGAAAGAAGCACTACAAAAAGAAAGAGACCGACAGGCACTCATTGGCAGCAAACAAGATTCACCAGGAGCAGATGCTAAGAACGGACCTGAAAATCCGAAATCTACGGACACTGGGACCCTTGAATATAATCCTGATAATGAAGTCATCTATGAGGATCAGAACAGCGATGTCATAGAGGACGACAGTGAGAGCGCCGCATTTGATGAATATCATACAGGGCTCAATGATGAAACCGAACCAATTGACCCAACTAGTGACGCTGTCTGGGGATACAGCGATCAAGCAAAAGGAGGCAGTGTTCCAGAAGAATCAGACACGTACACTGATGATCACCATTACGACCATGACTATCATGATCACGGATATTATGGCGACGGGTACTATAGTGGACCAACAGATGAACTGAAAAAAATCCTCCAAGCTGAACTCAGGGAAGATATCAAGCACGACATAATGCACGATATCAAACAAATATTGAAGGATGAACTGAAGGCTGAAATCCTTGAGGAGCTTGAAAAAGATCCGAAAGACGAAGGATCTGAAGAAGGATAATTATCCTTTTCTTAACTTCCTTTAATTAATTCAATCAAGATTAAGTAAATCATTAAGTACGCCCATGAGAAAAATTCTCTGCGTATTGCAAAGGAAATGCCTATCCTTAAATTTAAATCATCTACTAAGCACTTAGGACTTATAACGTAAACGCTTCTTGTGGCGATTAGCCCTATTGCGTTTACTTCGCTTGTGCTTATTGATTTTGGTCTTCCGTCTTTTTTTGAGTGATCCCATTTGATACTGTTAAACCCCAAGAAAAGGCTCTGGGGGGGGAGCGTCTATAGCATCATTCCAGCATATTTGCCAATCATTTTTATAAACACTAGGTCTTTTCCTCTATTTATCGCTCTTTGTTAAAGTCTCAATAATTAGGTATTATTGATCAAAGAACGAGTTTATTGAGAGGATACTCAATGATTCCCTCTGCTCCCATAGCTTTGAGATCAGGTATCAATTCCCTCACAACAGCCTCATCAAGGACAGTCTCTATCGCTACCCAATCCTCATCAGCTAGCTTTGATACTGTTGGATTACGCAAGGCAGGAAGATTATCAAGTAACTGATCAAGATTAGAACTTAGAATATTCATTTTTAATCCAACAACATCCCTAGCTGCCTGAGCCGCTTTGAGAAGCATCCCAATACGTTCCAACTTTACACGCTTCCATTCATCTTGCATCGATGATTTATTGGCCACAAATTGCGGGAAAGACTCCATTAAAGTATCAACGATCCTAAGCTTATTGGCCCTTAAAGACGAACCTGTCTCCGTAACATCAACTATAGCATCGACGAGTTCAGGGACTTTCACTTCAGTAGCACCCCAACTAAATTCAACTTCAGCATTCACCCCTTTACTCTTAAGAAAATCAGTCGTCAATCCAACGCTCTCGGTAGCAATTCTCTTACCTTCTAAATCTTGGACTGACTGAATAGGTGAATCTTCGGGAACGACCAGAACCCATCGAGTAGGATTCGTAGATGAACGGCTATATGCAAGGTCGCAAATCACCTCAACATCGGCCCGATTCTCTGCAATCCAATCCTTTCCCGTAATTCCACAGTCGAGAAATCCATGATCAACGTATCTTCCGATTTCCTGTGCGCGTATGAGCCGCAACTCAAGCTCTTTATCGTCAGAAGTCGGTCTGTATGAGCGGGAAGAAACATAAATGTTCCAACCTGCTTTCTCAAACAAATCAAGGGTCGCATTCTGCAGACTTCCCTTGGGCAATCCTAGTATAAGATTTTGTGATGACATGGTTTAATTTTATTAACCGCTCAATTGCGGGCCGATAGGTTGCCCCCTATGAGCCAAGCTGTCAACGAAGCACAGCATTTGATTCACAAAGAAATTTAACTTAATCGGGCTGAGTGAATGTAAATTCATACTTCTCTGCAGACAAAGAATGTTCCGTTTTCTTGCCATCAGGCCAAAAAATAATTACCGAATCAAAGGATGGATCAATGTAAATGCTATTACCTGACTGAGACAAGTAGCCTCCTCCCTGATAAATTTCCTCGGCCCGCACCCTGCCTTTAGCATCTTTAGATTTGAACAAAATTCTTGATCCGGCCGCCATCGGATTTCCCTTCATTCCTTTAAGGTTCACTTTCTTTGGCCTTGGCCCTTCCGCAGCACTAGTGAAAGCTTGCAATTCAGCATTATTCACAGCAACCACAAAATCAGGGAATCCGTCCCCGTTAAGGTCCGTTCTTGCTAATCCCCTTCCATCAGTAGAAACAATCAAACCGCTCTCGGTAGCGTTCAATGCTCTAAAACTTCCTTTACCATCACCTAACATCAATTGACTCAGACCACCACGATAAGGAGGAGTTTCAAATTGAGTCACTGAAAAGTTTTGAACCGCATAAAGGTCAAGGTTTCCGTCACCATTAACATCACAAAAATCAAGGCCAAAAATGGGTGCGTTTTGAGCCGTACTTGGCAACGCCTTAAAAATAAACGAACCTTTCCCATTATTTATCAGAATACCAGATGACAATTCATTAGCCTCAAAAACGGAAGACTCTTTTAGCCGTGAAGAAGTATAAATATCACTCAATGACGAGCTGGCAAATTGATGGAATGTTTTAAACTTCTCTCCTAGTGAAGGGATCGCGGAAGTCGAACAACTTTTACCTCTGATTGGTAATAAGACGCCATTCTCAAACTTGGCCTCGACAATACTTTTGGATCCGTCCCCTTCATAATCACCATAGTAAATGCGAATCGGTTTTTTTACCGATGCATGATACTTTGTGTTCTGGCCGGAATTACCAACTGCATAATCAATGTCACCATCATTATCGATATCGCCGCCAGTGATGCTGTTCCACCACCCGAGAATATTCGCAAGTCCTGACTCCTTAGTAGCTTCAACTAGTTTTCCGGAATCATTTAAAAATACCCTCACCGGTCCCCACTCTGTTGTGACCATGAGATCAACCCATCCATCACCATTAACCTCAGTCCACAGAGCTGAAGTAACCATTCCCACATTTGCGATAGCAGCCACTTGATCATTAGAAGCAGCAGCAAAACGAATGCTCTTTCCTGGAACGGATTCGTTAATTAAAATCCGACTTGTAGAGGGAAGAGGATATTCTCCACTCAACACACGTCCTCCTACAAAAAGATCTAAATCACCATCACGATCAAAATCCGCTCCACAAACAATACTACCATTATCCGTAAATTTCGGCAAAGACCCTTCTGGAGCAGATACAAACTGACCCGATCCATCATTCACATATAGCCTGTCTCGGACGAGTGGATCGCCTTTCTTATATTCATAACTCCCAGAAGATATATATAGGTCTGGATCACCGTCAGAATCAGCATCAAAGAATAAAACTCCCATGTCCTCTGAATCAACGTGCTCCGTGAACGGTTGACCGTTATCCTCAACCTTAAATCCTCCCTTACCATCACTTAGAAAAATGGACCCGGATTGACCACGAGCACACCCAATGAAAAAGTCCTCCGTGCCATTACCATCCACATCCGCAAAGGCAATGCCCGGCCCAAGCTGTGACATTTTATGGGGCAACAAGGGTTGATGGATAAAATCTTCATAAACCTTCTCTTTATGAATGATTCCACGTAATCCTGAATGCTTCACAAACATAGGATCCTGTTTTGCACGAGAATGGGGCGGTAGACTGGCATCAGTCTCAGAAATCACAATGTGCCTATCAACGGGTAAATTACTAAATTCCTGCACCCCTCCGTTAGGCCAACGGACCTTCAGACTCTGAATGCTATCAGCCTCACCAAGCCCAAAATGAAGCACATTTTCATTGCTAGAAAGATAGCCTGACAAAGGAACTGATTGTCTCACATGCTTAAGGTCACCGGCAACAATTTCAACAAATGCACCGATACAGCCACGATTAGACTGACTCCCCCTCAAGGTCACTAATACAGAATGGCCTAAATTAGAATCATTCCTGTAAATAGAAACCGGCTCATCCAGATTAACTACTAACAGGTCAAGGTCTCCGTCCTTATCAAAGTCACCATGAGCGGAAGCATAACTCATTCCGACATGATCGAGGCCCCAGTCCTTACTCACATTGGAAAATTGCAAGCCTCCTAAGTTTCGAAACGCAAGGTTCTGTTCAGGTTTAGTCGGAGCATTCTCATAATGGTCCCACTCACTCTTTCCGATCTGATCCTGAGGAGTGAAGGTGATATCAGAATTATTAAAGTCACGCGCCATCCCGTTTGAAACAAACAGATCAACTCGCCCATCATTATCATAGTCGGCCAATTTCGCAGCCCATGACCAGTCCGAATTAGCTACTCCAGACAAACTGGCGTTTTCGGAAAAGAGACCGTTTCCCTGATTAAGATAGAGACAATTACGCATCACTTGACGTGGCTTTGCAGCCTCAATGACCCAACGCATCGCTCCCATTTCTCCCATTGACATTTTTGACTTGTAGTGTGTTGTCGCAGCCATATCCAATGCAACAAAGTCAAGGAGTCCGTCATTATTAATGTCGCCGGCATCGGCTCCCATAGAGAACCATGGAGTATAATTTAATACTTTCGTGATGATGTCAGTGAAGGTTCCATCCCCATTGTTACGAAAGAGGTTGTCTGGATCAGCAAAATCATTAGCAACATAAATGTCCATCAGACCGTCCCCATCATAGTCCCACCAAGTCGCTGAGAGCCCGTGCGCTTCTTTTTGTATCCCAGCACTCTTACTTATGTCCACAAAGGATCCGCCATCATTACGGAATAAAAGGTCCGGCCTTCCAATCTCATCCATGTCATATGATTTCGGTCCCTTCTGCTTGATCCCATAAAATTTCTGAAATTCAGGACTCACAGTCACACCTCCGTTAGGCGCCTTTTGGAATGGCGGTTTGGCGGGCCGACCACCTTTCCGATAATAACGATTCGTTAATACATAAAGATCAAGGTCTCCATCCTTATCAAAGTCACAAAATGTCGGCACGAGCGATGCGTCCACAACATCAATTCCCAGACGAGAGGCTGACTCATTGAAATGACCTTTGCCGTCATTAATATATAACGCATTCGCAGAATCGTAATTACAAATATAAAGATCCAAATCTCCGTCATTCTCAATGTCCACAGCCGCGACGCCTGCTCCCCAAGCATCCCCATCTCCGATTCCGGCAGATGAACTCATATCCTCAAATCGAAAATCCTCCCGCTGTAAATAGAGCTTATTCTCTCCTGGGCCACTCACTAGAAAAATATCAAGCCGATTATCTCCGTTAAAATCACCCAATGCCACTCCCCCACAAACAAAGCCGGAATGGTAGAGTCTTTTCAGTGGCTCTGTAATATCGATAGTGTTCTGAAAATTGATACCTGTCGTTTTTGGAGAAAGCCTATTAAAAAGTTGCGCTCCTTGAGCAACTGAGCGCTCCTTGAGCGGAGCAAGAAAGACATTATCATATTGACTCTTTTGCAACCCAATTAACTCTTGCCTCTGACCCTCAGGAACTTCTCCACGTTCACCTGAACCACCACAGCCGCACAGAGCAAAGGCAATTGCTATTATGATTTTGGTCTTAAGTGAACACTTCATCTCTAGAGAGTACTTAAAGTATTAATGGAAGATAAATATGGCAAGTTCAATAAGAACTCATTGAATAAGAATCACTTGCTCTGAATTTTAACCCTCAAAAATTGACTCGTATCGGAATCATTAATTATAGAGATTCTATATGTTTCAGTTACGGACCCATCACCATGGTTAACAATATCGGAGAGGGCCGCTTCTGTTGCTAAATCCCAAGAAACCAGATCAGTAGAATGCTCTATTAAATAATTAAGATCATTTGCTCCTAATCTTTTCCGGAAGCTTAAACCAAAATAATCTTCTCCGTCTTCTTCCAATATTACCGATTTAGTGCCAATGCTGGAATCAGAAATCTTCGGATCACCACCAAAAGCATACTCAAGAAAATTAGTAATTCCATCATTGTCCGGATCCACAAGGTTCCCAGAAAAAGAAAGATCAAGCAATTCATCAGGAGAAAATACAGAACCTTTCCATGAACTGAAAGAGAGACGCAGCTCATCCTTTCCTGGGCTCCCTCCTATTCCTGAACTGATTGCCCAGTTCTCAGCAAGACTATGATCAGGAACCAATTCGGGGCTCAAGAGTATAAGAGAAAATCCTTCACCATCTGCTCCTTGCGGCCAAGGATCCTCATCAAAATATCTAAACTCTTGAATAGCTACACCTGCACCATAAGATAATTTTACATTTTCACCGCCATTCGAAAGGTTATCAGGACCATACTGGCCAGTGACACGAGACACATCACCGTACCTAGACTCAAATGCATTAAGGTTACGGGCAACAACAATATACTCTCCAGGAAGGAGCGAGAGGATAGTCCCATCTACAAAATCAAAATCAATGCCCTTGGTGAATCTTATATCACTAAGATCCAAAGTCCTATCACCAACATTCTTAAGTTCAATAAACTCAAAATCACTAGTACTAAAACCAGCCAATTCCTCAGCACTGCTAACCCTTAAAGGGTTGTACATGAATTCACTAATAATGAGGCTCTCTTTATAAATCGAAATGTCCGGACTGCCAGCAACGAACTGAAGCGGCTCTGACCAATGGCTCCACTGCCCCGAATTTGAAAGGTGCCTAACCCTGGCCCGATACGTATGCCCGACACGCACGGCAAGAGGAGGAATCGAAATCCGACGTCCGAAAGATGCCAACTCTCCCGACTCCCAAACAGAATCGATCTCATAGACCCAGGGACTTTCCGGATCAAAAATAACAGAATCTGGATCAGTTACCTCTGCCAATCGCCATTCCATACCCGCAAATGAACTTCCACGGCCTGAAAAGTTAGAGCTTTCAAAACGAAGATCATTGGTCGAAAAGTCAGGATCACCGGCAGAGGAAATAGTTGGCTTATTAGGGACTATGGAACTGGTATCAGCCTTTTCATTAATGAGCCGTCCTGCTCCATAACCTCCCGGAGAAACAAAATTTTTCATGTATTCAACGAGACCTTCCCAGTTCCTCTTAGATGATGGAAGCTTTGGATTATTCCTATACCATATTCCTTTTTTAGATTTGCGAGGGTGATAATCCCACATGGCCTGATTCGCTTCAACGATCCTAGTGATCCCATCACCGTCTAGAAATCTCTTCATCTCTTCAACGACCTTTGCACCTTCTCCTGAACTGCAAAGTAAATCCCAAACTTCACGAGAGCGATTCTCAAATTCGGTCTCAGCATCATCATACCTGAAAACATTTTGCCAGTTCTCCCAAACATTCTCTGAACGAATGTGGAACTTACTCTCCCATGTCAGGTCAAGATCCCAAGGTAACATTTCCCACTTATCAGAATTAGGGTCACCCGGGATAATAGGTCTATGATAATAAAGGCAATTCCACTCACTCCTAAGATCAGTGTTATTGATAAGAGTCGTTCCTATCTTGTAATTATAATAACTTGGTAAGTTTGTGTTCTCTTCCCACCAACTCAAATTATTCGCTCTATTCTTAGCACTAATGAAAGAACTAACATCCGAGTTGCTTGAAACCTGATCCGGTCCCTGGTTCCTCTTGGTAGCACCACCATTCATTTTATAGAGGTTTCCATCAGGCAATCCCATTTCATCAAGAAAACGCCCATCCGGTTCTTCGAGAGCCAAATAAAGACCCCAAAAATCACCGTCGTACTGATTGTTCGGATTCGATTCCTGAGCATCATCGACGATCCTCAAATGAAAGAGAGTCGTATTACATGATGCGAGGCCACATAATCGGTAAAATTTATAGCTCGCAAACTCATTGAGAATCATGCCGCCGGTCGATGCGTTACTACCCCACCAAGGACAGGTGCCAGTTTGCAATGCAAATTTATCCCATTTGCGATCATATTTTCTTCCATAATTATCACGTGCCTGAAACCTGTGACTCCGATTGAAGTTCCATTTAATCTTATTCTTACCCGTGACTCTGGTAGATGCCTGACCCTTGAGCCTAAACTTAATATGGTCATAGACTTCGCCATCATATACTACCGTGGCATAATACTTATAGGATCTTGCAGAACCTGATGAATCATTGTACATGCAACCCAGAACGTCAGACTCTTTAACGATCATATGATAGACTGGAACCTTCGTTAAAGTTTCCGACGAATAGGTAATGACCGATGTAGAACCTGGTCTCAGAGCCCCCTTCCAATCAGGAACACCATTATAGCAATAATAAGCAAAATTAGGCTGAGGATCATCAGAATATGGAACTGTCAAAGCATTATCCAATGCGTCTGAAATTCTAATCCGGTACCGAATCAATCTCCTGTTTCTCTGAACGCTTCCTGGGACCTGAACTGACCAAACATTATCTTCTGCAAATTCGTCACCCGCATTACCCGAATCATTCATAGGAATATCGATCCATTTCGAATCATAAAGCGAATCTGATAAACGGATGTAGCTTCCAGGCTCAACGATCTGATATTGGAGAGTCGCAGAACTGACAGTGTCGGCATCAGTAATGAGTGCAGTTATAGTGACCAGATCACCTTCGGCTGGTTGCTTGGGCAAGTGCTCTAACTTCCGAATCTGAGGAGGAGAATTAACAGAAAATACGGTATTTGGAAATCCAGGGCTTGGCCCTTCTCCGGCCGAAGTATTAACTTGAAGAATCGCATCAAAGAAAGCATCAGAGCTTCCGTTCAGAGAACCGTTCAGCAGTTGTACACATAAGACATTCTCTCCTTCAACTAAAAGACCTCCAAAGTTGGCAACTGGGTACTCTTCAAAATTTTTATTTTCACCTGAGCTGTTCGCTGTCGCATCATGGCCCAGCTCTGGTCCAGAAACATTAGTCGAAGCAATGTGCTTACCATTTATCCATGCATTAAAACCATCATCAATCTGAGCACTCAGTAGAAGAGATCCAATCTGAGCGGGATTAGCAATATTAAATGACTTACGAAAATAAACGGTCGAATAATTTCCTCTCATATCAGAAAGGTTAGTATTTAAAAATCCTTCCCCAAATCCAATGGATGCTTCGCCTTCTGGCCAGTCAGAATCATCAAAATTGATCTGACGCCAGGCACCGTTCGTGGCCGAAGGCTCAGTAACTCCTTTAAAAAGTTTCCAACTTGATCCACCGGAAATGAGAGTTGATCCATCACCTCCAGCAGTTCCTACTGATGATCGCCAATTGCCTCCGAGGTCATTCTCTAGTCCAGGATTAATTAACTCAATGGAATATCCAGGGCTCGAACCAACTACTGGCCAAGGGAACCCAGCCTGATAGTCCACCTCATCCACTATTCTATCAGTTAAATCACGCAAACGAACATTTTCCCCTTCATTAGATAAGCTACCATTCCATGGACCAAGAGAATTCACGCCCCACTCGGAAAGTATTGTCTGCGGATCTTCAGCAACTACAAGATATCCTCCGGCTTGAATATTCGTATCATTAGGAAAAGTATAATTCACCGCCGATGAGAGTCGCCAACCTGACAGGTCAATAGCAGAATCTGTAGGATTGTATAATTCAATGAATTCTGCACGGACCGTCTTGTCTGGAACATCATAATGGATTTCATTAATCACGATTTCTGAAACGTTCGAGTCAGTAGTTTCAAATTGTTCAGTCTTAGAAGACCATACTGCACCACCAGCGTTACTAGCAAAGGCACGATAATAATATTCTGTCAGTGGATCCAAACCACTCACGAAGAAAGAAAAGTCTCCGTCCCTATTACCTATATCGACAGAACGGGCCCAAGCTAATGGATCTGTTCCGCCATCGGTGGGTCCAAAATAAAATGTGATTGATGGGTCACTTCCTCCTGAATCTGTGACCGTTCCTCGGAGATTGGCCGTGCTACCAGAAATATTACTTGCGGTTCGATTAGACAGTACTGGTGGTGATATCTTATCGGTAATGAAGGAACCTGAAGATTCTGACCAGCCCGATCCTCCTGAATTCTGTGCGAATGCCCTGAAGAAATACTGCGTGTTCTGTAGGAGACCAGAAACAGGAACCTCAGCCGCACCTGACTGAGAACCAAGATTCTTGGACAATTCCCAACCAGCTGGAACTTTTCCACCATCTGAACGTCCATAATAAATAATGACCTCCGGGTCCTCTCCCCCAGTGACTGTGACACGACTCCCCAATGTGACTGATGTGGCATCGATACCAGACACTGCGAGATTATCGATTGAGGGAGGAGCTACTATCGTTTTAAAAGACAACGAATCAGGAGACCAGGACTCACCAGCAGAATTGGATGCTAATGCACGAAAAAAATATTCAGTCCCAGGTTCCAGGCTATTAAGCTGAGCCGAAAAGGAAGTACTGTATTTGCCTGGCAAGGTAACACTCTTTGCCCAGCCCTGCTTATCAAGCCCAGCATCAGATGTACCATAATAAAACGTAATTGCCGGTTCATCATTTCCAATACTGATAACTCGTCCTCTAATCCTTGCCGAATCAGAACGGATCAGTGTTGCTGATTGTAACTCAACAGAAGCCAAGCCAGGATCTTCGATCCCAACTATCTGAATGCCGTGAAATCCAGAATTTGAACTTCCACGAATTAGGTTCAGTGTCTGGGAATCTCCCGTCAAACCTTCGAAGAGTGCGTAGTTAGAACGTGGGTTCCCGTTCCCGGTATCCGTTGTCCTTTCATATTGCGCCGGGAAATTACCTCCTTGCTGAGAAAATGTTCGAAACGAATAAGTCTCCCCGCCCTCAAGCTCTATTTTTCCTGTCCGGTCATTCCCATCACTCCCGAAATAAACGTAAAGATCATAGGAACCCGTGAAGGTATTATTGATGTCATTTATATTAATCTGAGCAGATCCTCCGCCTCCGATCGCATCAATGTATCCGTTCATGAGTTGATTATCACCATTACTTACACCATTGTTCGTGTTCCAAGTTCCGTTCGAGCTCCAATCAACTTTGACTCCTCTATTACTTATGGAACCATTCGCGCCGGTCTGAGCATCAGCGCCTCCATCAGTACTGACCCAGCCAGAGGATGGGACAATACCAGCCACTGTCGTTTCATCCATGGCACTATTATCGCGGTCACTATTAAAACTGAAACCTATCGAATCAGCAATTGCCGGTAAGGCGGTAAGAACAAAGAGAAATAAGATTAGGAAAGGTTGCTTAATTTTCATTGGGGGAGTCTTTAGAGGCATTCTTCCCCAGTCCTATGGAAACCTTTAATCTGCAGTAGGCTTTGGGGGATCCTGCACACCAATAAGTTACACCTAAATTGACGAATTGCGAGAGACTAAAAAAAGAACAGCCCCTCACTCATTAGAGAGAAGAGCTGTTCTGAAAGTCCTTAGCCTTTTGCTCCGAAATTTTAATTCTACTCGTCGTCAGTCTCCTGAGCACGGAAAAATAGCTCCCTCGCCTCAGGCATTGGGTTTTCAAAGGGACCATAAGTTGTCGTATCGCCGTCTGAAATAATGCTATCATCAAGGTCAAAGTCCCAGCTCTTGAGGTCCTCTGAAACAAACAATGCGTAAGTTTGATTTGGTTTAGAATTCCAAGTCAGAGTAAATTCATCGCTCTGAGCATTGTACAGGATCTCCGTCATTTCGAAAGGAGTTCCAGGTCCGAGACGAACGATTTGGATCGCATGAATTCCAGAGTTACTGGAACCTCGATTGATCTGCACAGAAAAATCTGAAGAGCTTTGATCCCTGAAAACACAATAATTTGATGGTGGGTTCGTGCCGTCTTCGTCCTCAGTAAGAACGTAATCAAATTCTGGGTCAAATGCGCCTTTGTTAGAATCAGTGTTATAAGAGAATGTCTGTCCAGCAGTCGTGCTCTCGACCTCACCGGTCCTGCCATTTCCATCACTTCCAAAATAAACATAAACGTCATAGGAAGAAAATGAGATGCCCTTAAAATCGACAGTAGCAAAGCCTCCTCCGCCAATATTATCAATGTAACCATTAATGAGTTTAGCGTCTGGACTATCAAAACCGTTCGTCGTGTTCCAGGTTCCGTTAGATGCCCAGTCCACAGTAACTCCAGAGTCACCCCCACTATCATCGACCAAAACACCAGAGACAGGACTAATGATATCAGCCTGAGAACCACTGGCACCTGCCTGCGCACCAACACCACCATCACTATTATTCCAGTTCAACTGGGCCACCTCAGGTAATCCGGCAATCTCGTCAGCTCCCAGTTCAGCATCTGTTCCACGATCACTGTTGAAATTAATTCCAATCTTGGTTCCGCCACCAGCTCCTGATTCGTCATCACCCGGATCCAATGGATCAAGACCAAGGGCAATCTCAACAGAATCTGATGTGCCTCCACCGTCCGTATCCTCTTTGGTTGGATCAGTCTCAACCTCTTCAGCATCGGTAAGCTTGTCACCATCAGTGTCCGCCTTGTTGGGATCGGTAACGTAAGGGTTAGGCTCAACTTCAGATCCATCATTTAAAGTGTCACCATCAGTGTCCGCCTTATTGGGGTCGGATCCAGTGTCAGTCACACTGACAAATGTTCCGGTATTTGTTTCTGCACTATCATCTAGACCATCATTATCAGAATCAGCATCCTGTGGACTTGTACGAGCAACAAATTCCTCCAAATTAGTAAGACCGTCCTGATCCGGATCACCTTCAGGTCCATTGTTAGGATCGACGTCTCCATTATCCTCAGGATCAAGATCGTTGTTTTCCTCCCACTCGTCAGGGAGCCCATCCTCATCAGAATCCTCTCGTGGACCTCCAGGAGAAAGCACGCCACTGGCAATATTAGCGATCGCTTCATCAGTCAAAGCAATATCCCAAACCGCAACATCATCAATGGAGCCATTGAACCAGTTTCCAGATCCGTCATAAACACCTCCTCCACCAATATTGAAATTGAATGCAGAAGTTGGAAGAGGAACCGGAGATCCTCCAGTACCTAATAATTCTCCATCAATGTAAATTAATTGGCCCTCAGCAGTTCCCTTCACTGCGATATGCCTCCAACCATCACTCGTTGGCCCAAAACTCACATTAACTGCACCGGCAGTGACAGTCCACAACTGCATCTGACTTGCATTGATCATACCAAATTCGACCAAATCATTTTGCCCGAACAAACCCGTACGATTTCCCTGAGAAGCAGTGAAATTGACCCAGCCTGTCATCGTAAATTCAGTCTTCTCATTTAGTAGTGGAGCCTCACTTGAAACATAATCATCCATGCCATCGAATTGAATCGCGAAATCACTGGCAGACCCGGAATGTCCAGTCACATATTCTGGGTCACCATAAACGATTCCATTATAATCACCTCTGAGATCAGCCGTCTCATTTGCTCCCTGATCATCAAAAGTCCAATAAGCGAGCGGAGGTTCGATGTCAGGAACATCAGGGAAGCTATCCCCATCTAAGGGATCAGTGCCTGCCTCGACCTCGTCCGCATCAGAAAAATTATCACCATCAGTATCCTCATTAAGTGGATTAGTTCCAAGCTCGACTTCTGCACCGTCAAGTAATCCATCTGTATCGGAATCTTCCAATTTGGGGTCCGTTCCTGTATTTGTGGCACTGACAAAGACACCCGTATTAGTCTCCACGTTATCATTCAAATCATCATTGTCAGTATCGACATCTTGAGGATCTGTTCCATTCTCATATTCATCAATATTTGTGACACCGTCTTGATCAGGATCTCCCTCAGCACCATTATTTACATCTCCCTCTCCATTATCCTCCGGATCCAAATCATTATTAATCTCCCAGCTATCAGGTAACCCATCCTCATCATCGTCGAAAACTTGTACCGACACAATCTGGATAGCATGAACGCCTGAGTTATTACTTCCGCGGATGATCTGAATGGTTTGAGAATCACCAGTGAGCCCCTCAAAGACGGCATAATTGGCTTCGGGATTCCCGTCGCCAGTATCCTCAGTCCTCATATAGTTAGTGGGAAATCCTCCACCTTGCTGAGAAAAAGTAGTATAGGAATACGTTTCCCCGTCCTGCAGTGAAACTTTTCCTGTCCTGCCGTTCCCGTCACTACCAAAATAAACGTAAATATCGTAACCCCCACCAAAGGTAAAAGCATCAATACTACTGATATTCACATCAGCATATCCCCCAGCACCAACTGCATCAATGTAACCGTTCATGATTTGATTATCTCCGTTACTGACACCATTGTTGGTGTTCCAGGTTCCATTACAGCTCCACTCAACCGTGACCCCGCTATTATCGATGGAGCCATTCGCACCTCCTTGAGCATCCGCACCTCCATCAGTGCTAACCCAGCCAGGCGAAGGAACAACACCAGCCACTGTCGTCTCGTCCATGGCAGTATTATCGCGGTCACTATTAAAACTAAAGCCAATCGAATCCTGAGCAAAGATATACACAGAAGAGGCTAATAAGACAAAAATTGTGGAAGTAAGGGCTTTCATAGTAGCTATTTTGACTATTATTTTCTCATATTGCCCCTTAATCGACAAGCATTTAGCGATGAAATTCTTGCCCCTTGCACGATTCAAACTGCGCCATAAATTATCTACCCGTGAAAATGAAAGAAATTTTAGCAGAAGCTGCAAATAACGCCCGTGGACTAGCCATTGACGCTATTCATAAATGCTCATCCGGCCATCTGGGTCTTCCGCTTGGTGCGGCAGAGATTGGAGCTGTCTTATATGGTCAATCCCTTCAGTATAATCCCGCTGATCCAAAATGGATTAATAGGGACAGGTTCATCCTATCTGCTGGACACGGTTCTATGTTCCTTTACAGCTGGCTGCACTTGTCGGGGCATGATCTTCCACTGGAAGAGGTAATCAATTTCCGCCAACTCGGAAGCAAGACTCCGGGACACCCAGAATTTGGCGAAACTCCTGGAGTCGAGGCCACGACAGGGCCCCTAGGACAAGGAATAGGCAACGCGGTCGGTTATGCAGTGTCAGGAAAAATGGCCGCGTCGCGATTCAATACAGAAAGTCACACAATCATTGACCATCATATTTTTGCTCTTGCCGGTGACGGTTGTCTCCAGGAAGGAGTCGCTGCCGAGGCAGCAGCATTTGCTGGCCACTTCAACCTCGACAACCTCATATTACTTTATGATTCCAATGACGTAACGCTAGATGCGATGGCCGTTAAAACCCAGACCGAAGAGACCGGTGCTCGGTTCGAAGCGATGGGTTGGGACACAAACACGATTGATGGCCATGATTTGAACGCAATTAATGATGCAATAGCAAAAGCCAAGTCCGATGACAATGGGAAGCCTAAATTGATCATCTGCAAAACAGAAATTGGAAGAGGAATCCCCGAAGTGGCAGGGACAGCCGCAGGTCACGGAGAAGGCGGTGCAAAATTCGCGGAATCAGCAAGGTCAGGACTCGGACTCCCTGAAGAAACTTTTCATGTGTCAGAGAGTGTCAGATCCTACTTTACTGAACATGCCAAAGGTCTTGCTGAAAAATACGATGAATGGAACATAAAATTTAATGAGTGGAGCTCAGTAAACCCCGAAAAGGCTCAATTACTTTCGGATGGGATCAGCGGTAAAGTCCCTGAAAATCTGATGGATCTGGTTCCGGCCTTTGAACCTGGAACTAAGCTCGCCACTAGGGCAGCTGGGGGTGAAGTCCTTCAGCCAATCGCTGAAGCCATGCCCATGCTGGTATCGGGAAGCGCTGACCTTTACGGTTCAACAAAAAATTACATCAAGTCAGCTACTGACTTTGAACCACAAAATGATAGCCCTGAAGGTCGTAATATATGGTTTGGAATCAGGGAGCACGGGATGGGCTCAATCATGAACGGAATTGCCTATGATGGTATCTTCCGTGCGAGCGGGGCCACTTTTGCCGTTTTTGCTGACTATATGAGACCCTCGATCAGGCTCGCAGCACTTGCTCACCTGCCAACCATTTATATCTTCACTCATGATTCTGTTGGGGTCGGCGAAGATGGTCCAACTCATCAGCCAGTCGAAACTGTGTCCGGGCTCAGGGTCATCCCTGGTCTCGATGTGATTAGACCAGCCGATACCGAAGAAACGGCAGCTGCATTCGTCGGCGCTCTACAACGAGGTGACGGACCCACTGCTCTAATGCTGACGAGACAGGGAATACCTAACATGGATGAAATTAGCGCTGAAAAGCGCCGATCTGGAACACTCAGAGGAGGCTACATCGCAAAGAAAGAAGAAGGAGATTTAACCACAATACTACTGGCAAGTGGTAGTGAGGTTCAACATGCCATGATCGCCGCTGAAAAAATTGGTGACGGAGTCAGAGTCGTATCGATGCCATGCTTCGAACGGTTTGACAGAGAGCCTAAAGAATATCGCGAAGAGATTCTCCCAAGTTCATGCACAAAAAGAATCGCCATCGAGGCTGGGGTCAGTGGACTGTGGTGGAAATATGTTGGGGATGAAGGAAAAGTCATCGGCATTGATCGTTTCGGCATCAGTGCACCTGGGGGAACTGTCATGACTGAACTCTCAATGACACCCGAAGCTCTAATCGAAGCGGCTCAGTAAGAACTTACTTCTGCCTAGGTCCTAGGAGCCCCATTGATCCGAGCCAGTCCGCACAACGGTCAGGCCAGGTATGTACCGGGTTATTCGATTTCCTCATACCATATCCATGCCCACCCTTCGAATAGATGTGCAATTCACCAACAACTCCATTCTTCTTGAGAGCAGCATAAAGGAGCGCTGAATAATAGGCCCGGTCCGAGTCGTCATGCGTAATTGCAATGAAGGTTGGTGGAGTACTCTTGTTTATATCAACAAGATCTGATAACTGATCCTTGTTCTTCTTGTTACCCAGATATGCCGGATAAATTGGTATCAGAAAATCAGGCCGAGAGCTTAGGTCATCAGCATCATCGATCTTCTCATAGGTCTTATCCTTATAATGGGTCCCGCTCATGACGGCAAGATGGCCTCCTGCAGAAAATCCGAGAACACCTATCCTGTTCGGATCAATGCCCCAGACCTTAGACTTTGAGCGCACGATTCGAATGGCTCTTTGAGCATCCTGAAGCGGTAATGCGTGCGGCTTTTCAGGATCACGACGAGGGACACGGTACTTAAGTATGAAGGCGGAAACGCCTAAAGAATTCAACCATTCTGCGATCTCAGTCCCTTCATGAGTCCATGCCAAAATATTATAACCTCCGCCCGGAAAAATAATTACGGAAGCCCCATTGGACTTGTCCTTTGGAGCCTTATAAACGGTAATGGAAGGATCGTCGACGTACGCGATCCTCATTTTTCCAACCTTATCGACTGTAGTAGGCTTCTTTCTTTTTTCGATTCCTTCCGGCTCATCAGGAACAGAACCGGATGGCCAAAGACTAATCTCTTCGTGTTGATCCACAGCTAATGATGCGATGGAAAGAGAAAAAAGAATAACCAGTGAATAAAATAAACGAATAGTTGATGGCATCATAAATAAAACAATTGGCCTCAGTAAAACTGAGGAGAATTTAATCAACTTTGGGAGACTCTATCTTTAATTGCTTGGCACAAAACTCTATCTGCATGCTCAACCATGATCCCTCTCCCTCCGGAACAGGCAATGCATTCCTTCCTCCTCCAACCGCAACGCAAGGAATCTTAAGCTCATTGGCTCTGTCCCGAATCATCAGAGCATTGATCGGGTGATGGATTTTGTCTGTCTTGGGAGCGTTCGAATAAATGAATAATGGAGCCTCCCCCTTATCCATGTACTTCATAACCAATGAATCGGTCCCTAAAGGTTGCACGTGCCCAATGGCAACTTGCGCCCTAGAGCTGAGCCTAGAAACAGGATCCTTGGAATCTGCTACCGCAAGATCATCACTATAGGCAAGCCATTGACTGATGAGGGCTCCGGCAGAAGCGCCTCCAACACAGATTTTTCCAGGATCAATGTTCCATTCCTTAGCATTGGAGCGAATGAACTGAATGGCACGACCGCAATGACGCATGATCTTAAGATATTCGTTCCTAGAACTCTGATGCTCCGGCTCATCTTTGGAGATGTAATTATTCTCAACGTACTCATCGATCATGCCATTTCTTAGAACATCATTCTTGCGATCAATGAAAGGGTAATTACAACTCACCACAGCGTATCCGTTTTCAAGATAGGTCCTGATCATTTTACCTCCATTTTTCCTGACACTCTTCTTGTCACCTCCACTAAAACCTCCACCATGAAACCATACATAAACTGGAACAGGATCACTTGAAGCCTTGGCCGGATA
>CACJBM010000016.1 GCA_902591645.1 uncultured Verrucomicrobiota bacterium
TTGGTGTTTTTGAAAAGAGAAACTTATAATTCGTGGCTTTATAAGAAGTGTGATTTTTTATGTAAATCTAACGACATTTCCGCAAACTAACATTGGTTTATTATTATTCCATAGATACTTAACGAAACGAAAAATAAAATGATTTATTTTTTTGTTGGGTTATAAGATAAGGATGTCATCTAAAATTGTATATGTTGGAATGAGTGCTGATCTAGTTCACCCAGGCCATCTAAATATTTTAAATGAGGCATCATCATTTGGTGATGTCATTGTAGGCTTATTAAGTGATGAAGCCATAGCCTCTTATAAGCGAGTGCCTTACATGAATTATGAAGATCGCTGTAAAGTTTTGAAGAGCTTAAAACAAGTAAGTAAGGTTGTGAAACAGTCTACTCTTGATTACAAGGATAATTTAAGAAAATACAAGCCAGATTATGTTGTTCATGGGGATGATTGGAAGACGGGAGTTCAGGAAAACACAAGAAAGCACGTTATTAGGGTTCTTGAGGAATGGGGCGGTGAGCTAATCGAAGTTCCCTATACAAAATCTATTTCATCAACCAAATTTATATCTGACATTTCTCTTAATGGTGTTACTCCGGATTTTCGTAGAGCTTCACTTAAGAGGATGCTCAATTTAAAACCAATGATTAGGCTCATAGAGGTGCATAGTGGATTAACTGGGCTCATAGGAGAGAAAGCTAAATTTGTAGATGATAAAGATGGTTCTGTTTCTGAGTTTGATGGTTTTTGGGGTAGTAGTCTGACGGAATCAACCCTAAGGGGAAAGCCAGACATTGAAGCTGTGGATATATCATCTAGATTAAACACTTTATCAGATATTCTAGATGTAACGACTAAACCCATAATCTTTGATGGTGATACTGGTGGGAACGTTGAACAGTTAAAATTTACAGTTCGCTCATTGGAGAGGTTGGGGGTGTCCGCTATAATAATTGAGGATAAGATAGGCCTAAAAAAGAATTCGCTTTATGGGGCCTCTGTTTCACAACAACAAGATTCGATTTCTAATTTTAGTGAAAAAATAGCCGGTGCTAAAGCTACGTTGGTCACTGATGAATTTATGGTAATAGCTCGTATTGAAAGTTTAATACTTAATCAAGGAATGGAAGATGCACTTAAAAGAGCCGAGGCGTATATTAATGCAGGTGCTGATGCGATTATGATACATAGTTGCAGCAAGGACTCTGATGAAATTTTTGCATTTGCGGACCATTATTCTAAATTCGAAAATAAAAAACCTTTAGTCGTTGTCCCTACAACCTACAATGCAGTTACAGAAGAAGAATTACATCATAAAGGCATCAATGTAGTTATATATGCGAACCATCTTTTGCGAGCCGCATATCCATCAATGATGAATACAGCAATTTCCATATTGAAAAATAAAAGGTCTCTAGAAGAAGATGAATCTATTATGTCTGTTAAGGATGTATTAGAAATAATACCTACTGAGAATTGATGATAGATCCTGATAAGTTTCTCGATGCTTTTCTCGATCAGAGGATCAATTATTTTACGGGTGTACCTGATTCTTTATTAGCTTCTTTATGTGCGAGTATACAAAATAGAATTCCCATTGAGAATCATGTAATTGCAGCGAACGAAGGTAGCTCAATAGCTTTAGCTACAGGCCATTTTATTTCTAGTGGCAACCCAGGATTAGTATATATGCAAAATTCTGGCTTGGGTAATGCTGTTAATCCTCTTCTCTCGCTGGCAGATAGGGAAGTCTATGCTATACCTATGGTGTTAGTTATTGGTTGGCGAGGTGAGCCGGGAAAAAAAGATGAGCCGCAGCATGTTAAACAAGGGATTGTCACACCTGAAATGTTGGAATTAATGAACATTCCATATAAAGTTATCGATGCTGATACTCAAGATTATGCTGAGATAATTAGAGAAACAGTCAACAAATCTTTAAGCAGTTCTGGTCCCATGGCACTACTAGTTAGAAAAGGGACCTTTAAAAAGCAACAGTTAAAGCAAAAATATCAAGATTTTGAATTATCGCGTGAAAATGCTATTAGATCGATTTTAGATAAGGCTATGCCTGATACGATTATAGTTTCGACTACGGGCAAGACTTCGCGGGAGTTATATGAACATAGGGAAAGTAAAAAAGAAGGCCATTCCAAAGACTTTCTAACAGTCGGGTGTATGGGACATGCAATTTCAATTGCTATGGGGATTGCATCTAATGAAAAGAATCTTGATGTGTTATGTATTGATGGGGATGGGTCCACGCTAATGCACATGGGATCCCTTGCAATTGTTGGAAATAGTAAACTAACTAATCTTACCCATATATTGATTAATAATGGTGCACATGAATCTGTTGGAGGGCAGCCTACAGTAGCATTTGATGTTAGTTTAACTAAAGTGGCTGAAGCTTGCGGTTATAAATATGTGAAATCTGTACGCGGGAAAGAAGATTTATCTCAAGAATTAGAATTGATGAGATCTTTGTCCGGTCCAAAATTTATTGAGATTAGAGTGAAAATGCTTTCGCGATCTGATTTGGGACGTCCAAAGGAGTCTCCGATTAGTAACAGAAAGCAATTACAAGCAACAATACATAAACTATTAAGAAGTGAAACCTAAGAAAAAATGGAGAATACACAACCCTGTACAAATATTATTAGGTAGAGGTTCTAGATATGCATTATTAGAAGCAATAAAAAACAAAGATGTTCTAATCGTTTGTTCTAAAAGGGGCAGGAACGAAATTTTAAATGATCCACTCCTTGAGTCTCTTTCTGTATCCAAAAGTATCACTTGGTTGGATGAGGTGAAATCTAATCCGACAATTGAACAACTTGACTTGATGTTGTCGGCTTCGAAACAGAAGGTTTTTGATATTGTAATGGGATATGGAGGAGGGTCTGCTTTGGATGCATCAAAAGTGATCGCGCTTACTCAGAGCGCTACTGAAAAAAATTTAAAGATTGATGAAATAGTCATTTCGAATGAAGGGATTCCTTTACAGAGGGAAGCGAAGGTAATTGCTATTCCTACTACTTTTGGCACCGGAAGTGAAGTCACACCTTTTGCTACAGTATGGGATCAAAAGGAAAAGAAAAAATATTCAATTGCAGGGCATGTAATGTTTCCAGATCTAGCGATCATTGATTCCGAATTAGGAATGAGCATGCCGAAAGAAGTTTTAATATCAACCGCCTTAGATGCATTCAATCAAGCGCTGGAATCTATTTGGAATATTAATTGTACGCCATATACATATTCGATTGCTACCGATTCCGTCAGAAACTTTTTAGAAATATATAAGGAACTTATTGATGGGCCGGACATTAATGATCTTGAAAAACTTTCGATTGCGAGTTGTTATGCAGGTCTTGCAATTAGTCATACTAGAACAGCTTTTTGTCATTCCATATCGTATCCCTTGACAAGTATTTATGGTATACCACATGGCCTTGCTTGTGCTCTTACGACATTGCCTGTTTACCGTTTAAATAAAGAAAAACACACTACTTGGTTTGATCGCTTAGAAAATGAAATACAATCAGATAATTTGGAGAATGATTTAACCTCTGTCATGAATACCTTTCAAGTAGTAGAAAGAGTTAATAAATATTTTAGCACACCTGAAGATTTGTTTAGCATTAGAGATAGAATGATTACTGATGCAAGAGCAGGAAATAATTTATCAGGTTCATCGGAAGAAATATTAGATAGAATTATAGAGGAGACGGTCTATGCATTGCAGCATGGATTTAAATTAATTGAATGAGATTGTTGTTTGTAGAATCTTCTAACCCAATTAGCGCTACAACTGGAGGTTCTTTTAAGTCTCTAAAAGTGATACTGGATAGTTTTAAGGAGTCACAAAATAAGTTGTTCATTTCATTCTATTTTCAGAATTATCTTTCTGATTATTGTATCCAAAATGGGATTAAAACATACATCTTACCATATTTTTCCTTAGCAAAACTTTTTAGAAAGTGCCGAGTTGATTCTACAAAAGAATCTTTACAAACGTGTAAGAACCCATCGCGTAATTATCTGAAGGAAATATTGGGAAAAATTAATGTCACAATAAATATATCATTAAATGTTTTTCCGATACTTCGTGTAATTAAAAGTGAGAAAATAAATTTAGTATATTGCAACACTGGTGTAAGTTGTGATCGGGCTGCAGCTATTGCTGCAATCATACTAAGGCGCAAATATATATTGCATCTCAGGAATGCTCCAAAGTTAAATTCTATAGACAGATTCCTACTTAGAAAGGCTTACAAGATTATAGCTATTTCTAATTATGTCAGTGAAAAGCACAGCTTGAACAATGGGAAGCTCTTTCCTAAATCGTTCGTAATAATTAATCCTATTGGAAAAGAAATTGAAGATCATCTTCCTAACGAGCGACACATTAGAACAAAAAATGGAGGTCTAATCATAGGATGTTTTTCTAGATTAATAACTTGGAAAGGGTTAGAATTATTAATATCAGAATTTAATCAATTCTTGATACATGGTGGCAGCGGTGAATTGTTAATTTATGGAGATGGGCCACTTAAAAAGAGGCTGATAGAACAAATTAAAAATTTACAGATAGAATCAAAAGTTCAGTTATTTGACTTTTGTGAAGATATTGTAAGAGTGATGAAAGGATGTTCTGTTGTGGTTTGCCCTTCAATTGAACCTGAACCATTGGGGAGAGTGGTAATAGAAGCAATGCATTTGGGTATTCCAGTAATTGCTTCTAATCTTGGTGGGCATAGGGAAACTATTATTGCTGAAAGGGATGGAATTTTGTTTAATCCCAATAATGTAGGAGATCTAGCAATTCAATTAAATCGTATATTTGAGAATACTGAGTTATGTGAATCTATTTCTCGTCAAGGTGTTCTTAAAGCTCATCAATTTAGATCTCAGGAATACGTATTAAGGCTAAAAGAATTTTTATTTTCAGATTAATTCGATGTGTGGTATTGCCGGTGTAATTAACAACAATCAGATAACTGATGAAGACATTAATACGGTCCGTAATGCGATTATGAGTATTAGGCACCGTGGCCCTGATTACTGTTCTGTAGTTGAGAGAAAAAATGCATGCATAGGTCATACGCTTCTTTCCATTATTGATGTTGGAAATGGGCAACAACCAATTACAAATGAAAATAAGCGAATATGGTTATCTTATAATGGGGAAGTATATAATTATATAGAGTTGCGGAAATTACTGGAAAGTAGGGGGCGTCAATTTCAAACTAATACAGATACTGAAGTCGTTCTTTTTATGTATGAAGAATTTGGTGAAGAATTTGTTCATCACTTGAATGGCATGTTTTCTATTGCTGTATGGGATGAGATAAATGAACGACTACTTTTAGTAAGAGACAGATTAGGGGTTAAGCCATTATACTATTTACACCAAAGGTCCAGATTGTTTTTTGCATCCGAGCTTAAGGCTATTAGTGGTCAAGATTCTTTTATAAAGAAATTCGATTTATCTGCTTTGGGTAATTACCTGTCATTTAAATATCTTGGCAATACTCAAACTATGTTTGAGGGAGTTCACAAATTAAGACCAGGACACTATGCTATATTCCAAAATGATAAATTAACAGTAAAGCGTTATTGGGCGCCTATTCCTCGGAATGTTCGTGGTGATCCAAACTTGATCATTCCCAATTTACTTAGTGATGCGACAGCGATTAGACTTAGGTCAGATGTTCCATTAAGTGTTTCTCTGAGCGGGGGGATTGATTCGTCGGTTGTGCTTTACGAGGCAGTTCAATCAAGCGCGAAAAAAGTAACGGCTTTTTCTGTTAGATATCCTGGACATTCGCAAGATGAGTCAATTATAGCATCAAATTTTGCTCGTTCATTAGGAGTTGATCACCATATTGTGGATTTCCCCAAATTAGATACTAACAATATTGCTAAATTAGCTATGGTCATGGATGAACCATGTGGCGATTATTCTGCTTACCCTTCATATGAATTATTTAAAGCTCAAAAAAACTTTTCCACTGTTGTTTTAGGTGGTGATGGAGGTGACGAAGCATTTGGAGGGTACAAGAGATACTCGCTATTTAATAGAATCAGTCAGTTCAATAAATATTGTAAGGCAATAAAACATTTAAATGTTTTCCCTTTTTCAGGTTTATTAACTCAGAGAATGGCGCGCGCCATAGAGTATTTAGGTTTAAATGCTACCGAAAGATATTATAAAATTTTGAGTTCGATGGATAGGATAGAGCAACAATTTTTATTGGGTAAAAATATTAATTTACCAAATGTAATAGACCTTGGCTGGAATGATAAGGAATTTGAAAGAATGTCTAGGTTGCCATCATTATATGACTATGAAATGTATTTACCTGGTGTTCTTATGAAAGTTGATCGTACTTCTATGGCTCATTCTGTTGAGGTGAGATCACCATTTTTGGATTATAGAGTTGTTGAATATGGGATTTCCTTACATCAGAAGAAATGTTATAATGGGTCTTCTACAAAGTTAAGCCTGAGAGAGGCATATAGAAATAAACTACCTAATGAAATATTAGATGGTAAGAAAAGAGGTTTTACAGTGCCGCCAGATTACTGGGACAATCAAGACTTTAGAGATTATGCGAATGATATATTATCGGCGAAGCCTTTGAAAGATCGTGGTATCTTTTGTACTAAAGCAGTCAGTAAATTGCTTGATGATTGGAATAAAGGTGAGAATAAAAAGTCCCGTTCGATTTGGACGATATTAATGTTTGAGCTTTGGTGCATGCATTACCTTAGTTGATACAATTAATTATACTGATAAAAATTGAATGTTTTTATTCTATCGAATTTTCCCCTTCTTTCTGTTATGCGCTTCTTTTGAAGTTCTGAAAATTCCTGTTATAGGGATAACACTGTTACGTTTCCTTGCAGCCCTTTGTGTTATTGCAATTTTTTTAGATTGCTTATATCAGGTTTCTAGGGATTCTAAGAGAGTTAGAATTAGACTTCCTCTAGATATAAAATTATTTTTATTGTTTTTAGTTAATTCAATAATCATTTGTTGGGGTTATGAAAGTGATCAGCGTTATGCAATTCTAGTAAATTCGGGCATGCTAGTATTGTTATACTGCTTTGTAAGAATGTACGCGATAAACACTAACAATATCATAAAGACTTTTAAATATATTACATTAGGGTTTTTATTTGGAAGTATAATTTCTTACTTGATTTATAAGAATGTAATCTTAATACCTTCTTATTTAATTGAAGATTTTAGACTTGAAGAGGGGCGCTCGAGATTTGTTGGACTACTACGAAATCCTAACAGGTATGGTCTTTATGCAATGCTATCACTTTTTTCATTGTTGTTATGGATAATGTTTAGAGTGAAATCTAAACGTAATTTTGTATCCATTTTAATTCTAGCTTTGATGATACTGGCACATGTATTTTTTCTGCGAGAGTCATTTTCCCGTGCCGCAATAACTGGGACCTTGATCTCATTTGTGTCTTTGTTTGTGCTTGCTTTTTGCATTGATAAGACTATCAGGGGGAAACTAGTTATCGGATTTTCGGTATTTGTTTCTTTGGGTTTTCTGGTTATGAGCCTTGATAATAGTTTTGCTCTTAGATTTGATATAACCAATGCATATGCTTCAGGGAGTGGATTAAATCGAAATATTTTATTAATTGAAAGCTTAAATGTAATACAATCTAACCCAATATTGGGTTTTATTGGTAATCCTAATGTTGAAAGTTTTTATACTTACAATGTTTCCGCTCATGATCCTCATAATACTTTTTTGTTCAATTGGCTTCATCATGGATTTTTCGGGATGTTAATTATTGTTGGTATCTTGTTTTGGATTTTTAAGGAGAGTGTATCGAATATAACCCGAGAAAATTATGGGGCTTCTGCTATTTGTACTGCCTTATTAATAGGGGTCCTTGCTTTTTGCTTAATGCATAGCACCACTCATTGGAAAGGATTTATAATATGCCTAGCTCTGATCAGTTCAATAAGTGCCGTGCATAAACAAAAACAGCATTCATAGATCTGTGAATAGATACCTTGTAGGACCTTTTTTGAAACAGGTTAGTTATTTGTTGTTCGTATCTATTGGTGCTCGAGCAATTAGATATTTTGCCAATATCATAGTAGCACGATCAATCGAAATTGAAGACTTTGGCATTTATACAACCTTTTTCCAATTTGTTGGATATGTTACAATTATTCTTGAGATTGGATTGCCCGCTACGATTATTTATTTTGTCGTAAGGCAAAAAACACCCACAGCCAATTATTTTGCGATCGCATTAATTATTATTCCATTTCTTGGTATAATGATTTTCGGCTTAATGTTTTTCTGCAATCTAATTGGTATAAAGTTCCGAATTAGTGAATTCATATTAACTAATGCAGTATATTTCTTACCCTATTGTTTTTTCCTTGCTTTTAATAACAGTTTGATGGCGATTGTCCGGGCTCTAGGCAAAAATTGGTTATTCAATGCGAGTTTACTTGTTTCTGGGAGTTCCCTTTTAGTAATCTTTGTTATTATCCACTATGCTTTTGGGATAAGCACCCATAATGCTTGGGTGGGTTCAATAATTAGTTTGGGCATTACCCTATCATTTAATTATGCATATCTTCGGCGTGATCATTTGAGGCCGTTAAGATTTGATTATTCCCTATTGAAAAAGTCAATGCCGTACGGGATGAAGAATTTTTTATATAGACTCCTATCTAATTTATGCCAAATCATGCCTTTTACCTTGATCCTTTTGGAAGAAGACAAAGTATTACTTGGTTATATGAGTGCGGCACTTCTAGGAATGTCAGTATTCCGGATTGTGGGTCAATCTATTAGCCTGTTACTTACGGCCAAACTAAGTTCTTTGGATATAAAAACAGCATCAAATTTTAATGCTACAATTTGCTTTTTGCTAGCTATAGGATCTAGTTTCGGAATTGGATTATTTACCTTTTTTGGGGAGGATATAATAGAATTTATTTATGGAGAAAAATACAAAGGAGCCCACAGAATATGTTTGTATGGTGTTATCTGGGCATCTCTCGAGTTAATAATTGGTGTCTCTTGTCGAGTTTTTATGACTGCGGAAAAAGCATTTTTCAAGCCTGTTTTTATAGTTTATTCCGTCATAGCATTAAGCATTATTGCGATTTTTTATACTCAATTATTAGGCCTTGGTTATAGCTTGGAATCATCCCTTTGCTATTCGATGTTGTGTGCCAATCTTGTTGGCATAACACTATCATTATATCTCACAAAATATTATCGCACCCAATTAAGTGATAGTGAGGCGTGAAAGACTGCTTCTTTTGATTTGTGATTCCTTGAATTTATGTTTAATGGGTTCTTTTATACCATTCTACAAAAGATTTTATTCCTTCTGAAATAGTCGTTTCTGGACGAAAATTTATATAATTTTCAAGATTCATTGCATCTGCATGGGTTGCAGGCACATCGCCTTTTTGCATTGGCAAAAATTCCTTCATCGCTTTTTTGCCTAATTCATTTTCTAATGAGTAAATATAATCCATCAATGGTGTAGGATTTGAGTTTCCGATATTAAATATTTGGTATGGAGCACTGCTAGTATTTGGTTCAGGTTTAGATGTCCAGTTATCATTGGCTGTTGCAGGCTTATTAATTAATCGGCTGATACTTTCCACTACATCATCGATGTAAGTAAAATCACGGATCATATTACCGTTATTAAATACTTTTATAGGTTTGTTTTTTGTTATGGCATCCGCAAATAGAAATAAAGCCATGTCAGGACGGCCCCAGGGTCCATAAACAGTAAAGAATCGTAAACCAGTGGTAGGAATTCCAAATAAGTGTGAGTAGGAATGAGCCATCATTTCGTTGGCTTTTTTGGTTGCTCCATATAATGCTAGAGGATGTTCTGCACTAACATTCTCTGAGAGTGGCATGATTGTATTTAATCCGTATACACTACTGCTACTTGCATAAATAAAATGCTCGACTTGCGTGTGTCTAGAGCCTTCTAGAACGCTAAGAAAACCATTTATGTTTGAGTGAGTGTAAGCTAATGGATTTGTTAAACTGTATCTAACTCCGGCTTGTGCTGCTAAGTGAATGACAACTTCAAATTGTTCTGATTCCATCAAATCTATAATAAAATTATGATCGGCTAGATCAGCTTTTATGAATTGGTAATTAGAATGTATAGTACTTTGCGTATAATTATTTTTCTCTATCTTATTTTCTTCTATGCCGTGCTTTTCTAATCTTTGGTATTTATAGTTAACATCATAATAGTCGTTGATTATATCAATGCCGGTTACATTAAACCCCTCCTGAATTAATCGGCCGGTTAAATGAAAGCCAATGAATCCAGCACTACCTGTTAATAGTACCTTTCCCTTTTGTATTTTTTTCTCCATTGGTTGAAATAATCACCTAAACGATAGATTTAATATCTATTAATTCTAGAAAATAATTCAATTCGTTGTGTGATAATAACAATCTGAGGTGATTAGATGGCAATTATAAATCTAGACTTTCAGGGCTACCAGTTTATGGTGCGCGATATTTGTAGATCCCCTAATGTCTAACAAAATTACAACTTTATTTATAAGTATATTTTTTCTCCTAGCGACTTTGTCTATACCAAGCAAAGCCGAGGAGATGTTTCTAGAAAAAAATGAAACTTCGCATGATTTTTCTCCGATCATAAGGGATAAATTTAGTGCCGAATTTAGCAGTGCGTTCATTCATGATTCTAATGTATTTTTTACTCCAGATCCCTTAGATGATTCTTTCATTAATAGCAGTCTAGTAATTGGCTACCAAGGAGGGAGAAGGAATAATGACCCAGGATTGTTTTTCAAACTCAGTTATAAACCAGAACTCTATAAAACATTAACTGATAATATTGAATATGGATCGGATATAAATCAAAAACTTGATGGCCAAATAGAATTTAGAGGGGCTTTTACTGAAGTTGGTTTTGATTTTATTGTTGAGGAGATAGCCGGGATCGGGAGGAGTAGTTATTTAGATAATGACTTAAGGAATATTAGTGAATTTCGTAGCATTGGTTATGAGCATCAACGTTTCAATCCTACTTTAACTAGACGACTAGACACAGGATTGGTTGATGTAGGTTTGATTTATGATAGTTATCGATTTAATAATCTTCTGTATGATCGAGACAAGCTGCTCCTACTTTTTAATTGGTATTTTCAATTCCCATTTTTATCCAAGACCCTTTTAGGCTTTGGCGTAAATGCTGGAGAGGAGGAAATACTATTATCTCAATACGGTTCGCAGCAATTTTGGAGCCCTACGCTTAGGACATCGTGGCAATATTCAGAAAAAACAGAATTTCTTGCATGGGTTGGTTTTGATCAGAGGACACAAGAAGAATCTGATTATGAACAAACTTTTTCAACTTTTGGTATCAAGGGTATTTGGCAGGCCACTGAAAGCACTAAAGTCAAATTAGATATTCTAAAAGATGTTACGGCATCTATTTCTAGCATTGATAGCAATATTAATACTAGTAGATATTCAGTTTCTATAGAACAGGGTTTAGGTGAGTCTTGGTCAATTGCATCTGCATATACTTATGAGAAGGCTAATTATGATAGTTTAATGCAATTAAATGCTGGTGGTAATTTTGTGGGAAGGCGTGAGAATGTACATAATTGTGAAATCAGTCTAAATAGAAAATTTAATTTTCTTAATTTCCGTGATTCAAAACTTACCGTTTCATATAATTATCTAACCAATTCTAGCAAAAATGCGAAATATGATTTTTCAAAAAATCAATTTGGATTGCGCGTTGGTTTTTCTTTTTAAAAGTAATAGAATTTATTGATGATTGAATTTGGTATTACAAAAAACCTGATATATTAATTTATGAATAGACTTAAAGTTTGGAGCTTCTTATCATGCTTTTTGGTGATTAGTGGATTTGGGTTTTCACAAAACATCGTTAAAGATTCTATACAATCCGGCGATATAGTACTTCTCACTGTAAATGGGGAACCATCTATCTCAGGTCAATTTCCTGTTTCTCTATCAGGGGATATTTCTCATCCTCTTTTGGGACAAATTAAAGTAATTGGCGAAAACTCTGAATCATTAGCTAAAAAAGTCATAGATCTATTGAAGCCCGATTATATTCTTAGCCCAGCTCTCAGTGTAGCCTTAACCAATAAAAAACCATTCTCGATTAGACTAATTGGTGAGGTGAGCAATCCAGGAAACATCAATTATCCGCGTGAGGATCCCATGGACTTGGGTTCTGCCATTGGTTTGGTTGGTAACATGACGATTGATGCGAATAAGGCGGCGATTACATTAAGAAGAGGAGGTAAAATGACACAACTACAAATGCCCTCATCTAGTTTATTCTTATTACAAAATGGTGATGTAATAAATATTCCAAAACTTCCTGAGCTTGGGCAATTTTCTATTCAAGGCGAAGTGGTAAAAGCCGGGAATTATCCTGTGCCTAGAAATGGTAGATTAAGTATTTTTGCTGCCATCAATATGGCATCAGGGCCAACAAAAGTTGCAAAGTTACAAAGGATTAAAGTCTCTAGAAGAAATAGTGAGGGAAAAGTGATTTCGATACGCGTTGACTCAACAAATAGATCAAAGGAGTTTAATGTTTTACCAGGTGATGAGATTGAGGTTCCAGCAAAACTTTTCTAAAGATCAATTAATATCGCCATCGATAATAATCTAACTGTTATATATTTTGTGAATAATAAAGAGCACATTGATCCAGTAATTAATTTTGATCATCAAACAAATTTTTTTGGAGCACGAGATGTTGCTTTTTGGCTAATAAGACGAGTATGGTTAATTTTTCTGTTACTCACGATATTTTTTTTAGCGGGCTTATATGTGTACAACATATCACCAAAAATTTATGAGGCTGTTTCTACTGTTGAGATTGAAAGAGGTGAAAGAGCAACAACTTTAGACGAAAAAAACAATTATGAAGTTATGCTTGGCGGGAAGGCCATGATGCAGACTGCAGTCGATAAACTTTTGTTGCCAAAGCATTTCAAATTACTGGTCGAAACACTAGAATTAGATGAAAGGGACGACATTATTAGAGAAAAACTTAGATTATTCAAAGCGTTCGATTACTTCGAAAATGAAGAAGATGACACATTAGCTAAGATGGATGAGGAAAAAGTGGCCAACATGATTATGGCTGAAAAGTGGTTAAAGCCAAGTATCCGCAGAGATAGTTATCTAGTAGATGTGAAAGTGCAGCATAGTAGTCCTGAAGTTGCACAATTAATTGCAAATGGAATTTTAGATGCATATCAAACAAATGTTGATTCATCAATACAATCAAACACAACTAAAAATGTTAAAATTGCCCGCGAGTTAGTCGATCAGGCTGAAGAAGAAATATTAGGAATAGGAGAGCGGTTATCATTATATAATTCTTGTCTATCAACAAAGGAAAGAATTGCGACAGCTGATCAGGAAGTGCTGGAACTGAAGAAAAGATATGGGCCCAAATGGCCAGCATTAATTGAAGCAGAAGCAAAACTTAAAACCATTACCGATTTATTCGAAGTAGAATTAAATCAGGTGAAGAAGCTTTCACCAATTGAAAAAGAATATTGGGATCAATTGCCTGAAGGGATAGATCAAATTCAAAATGTTGATATTCGTGCATCATTTATTGCTGCTGAAGTCAAGAACAAAGAACAATTGCGCGATAGTCTAATTAATAAAATTGATGAGGCGGTTGTACACGCTAAGGCATCCAGAGAATTTTCTGTACAGAAAAGAGCTGATTTACCGACTGAACCAATTGCTCCTTCAATGCTACGTATTCTGTTTTCATTTACTATTGCTGGCATGGGTTTTAGCTTCATGCTTGTAATAATATTGGGGATACTAGATCCCTCGCTGAGAACAGTAGGCGACCTTGAAAAAGCTTTTAACATTCCGGTTTTAGGAGCCCTTCCTAAATGTGACATTAAATCAGACGAATTGATTGAGACTAAGGATAGGTTAATTGCTCCAATTAGTAGTTCAACTAGGCAATTGGATGAATCTTTTCGTAATTTAAGAGCAGGACTGATTATGTTAGGCTCGCAAAAAGATAGGAAAACTTTTTTAATAACAAGCGCTATACCCGGCGAGGGAAAATCTTTTACATCTGCACATATCGCTAAATCATTTGCTGCTCAAGGAGACTTAACTCTTATAATAGATATGGATTTAAGGAAGCCAGTTCAGCATCAAATTTTTGGAACAGATAGAATTAATGGGGTTACAGATATTTTGGTTAATGAATTGGATCCCGCATCATTAATACAGGAAACTCAGATTGAAAATCTACACTTTTTGAGCGTGGGAACCAAAGCGCCCAATCCATCAGAATTAATAACGGAAATTTCCATAAAGCAGATCTTTGATGCTCTTAGTAGTAAATATCAGCGAATCGTGATTGATACGGCTCCGGTTTTACCAGTTAGAGATTGTTTGCCCCTTGCTAAGATTGTTGATTCTGTGATCCTTGTATATAAAATGGGCTCTACGCATAAAAAAGCAGTTGGAAGAGTACTAAATATATTTAAAGATAATGGTAGTCTACCTGTTGGTATTGTAGCAAATTCGTTGCCTCCCATTAATAAATCATTTGGGTATTATGGTTATTACGGGAGTTACCATTACGGGAGCTATTACTATAGCTATTATGGGAATGGATCATATTATGGAGAAGAAGAATTAGACTCTTAGAAGACTTTGTCACATTGATACAACAATGCTTAAAATTGATTATAAAACTAAAATCAATGATAGAACATTAGTTATTGGAATTGTTGGATTGGGATATGTTGGTCTTCCATTAGTAATTAATTTTGCAAGAGAAGGTTATAAAGTGATTGGTTTTGATGTGGATCAATCAAAAATTGATACCTTGCGAGCAGGCCAGAGCTATATTGAACATATTGATTCTGAGCCAATTGCTACATATATCGATGCGGGAAATATATACCCCACTAATGATTTTTCGGAAGTAGTAAACACAGATGCATTAATTATTTGTGTGCCGACTCCATTAACTGTGCATTTAGAGCCTGATCTCTCTTACGTTGAAGCTACTCTAAAGCAGATTCTTCCTTATCTTAAGAAGGGCCAAATAATATCTCTTGAGAGCACAACATATCCTGGAACAACGACTGAAGTTGTTCAGCCTATCATTGAGTCTAAGGGATTGAGAGTTGGTGAATCCTTGTCATTGGTATATTCACCAGAAAGGGAAGATCCGGGCAATTGCAGCTTTTCCTCTAAAACAATTCCGAAAATATTAGGTGGGGTAACTAAAAAATGTTCAGAGGTAGGATATGCTCTTTATTCTTCTGTTTTTCCTGATGTTTTTATGGTCAGTTCGACTGCTGTTGCTGAATTTACAAAATTACTAGAAAATATTTATAGGTCTGTGAATATCGGTTTGGTGAATGAGATGAAGGTAATTGCTTCAAAAATGGGTGTTGATATATGGGAAGTTATTGAAGCTGCCAAAACAAAGCCGTTTGGGTTTAAGGCATTTTATCCTGGTCCAGGACTGGGAGGGCATTGCATTCCTATTGATCCTTTTTATTTAACTTGGAAAGCAAAAGAGTACGGAGTAAATACAAAATTCATTGAGCTTGCGGGAGAGATTAACAGGTCCATGCCTCAATACGTAGTCAGTTTGGTCATGCAAGCTTTAAATAAAAAAAGAAAATCAATTAATGGCAGCAAGGTGTTGATTATCGGATTGGCTTACAAAGCTAATGTTGATGATGTGCGCGAGTCACCTTCTTTTTATCTGATGGATTCACTTAAGTCGGAGGGAGCTGAAATTAGTTATCATGATCCACATATCTCCAAAATTCCTATTACCAGAGAGCACAAAGAATGGGCGGGCTTAGAAACTATTAGCTGGAAAGAAGAAACCATATCCCAATTTGATTGTGTTATTATTTCAACAGCACACGACAAAGTTAGATTTTGTGACTTAGCGGAATGGTCTGACTGCATTGTAGATACCAGAAATGCTATGAATGAAATTTCAACGTCTCGAGGTCAGGTCATGAAAGCATGAAGATTGCTCTTATAGGTGCGGGGAATTGGGGGATAAAATTGGCTCAAAATTTGCATCAATTAGGAGTTCTATCCCATATTGTTGAGAGAAATAGAAGACGATTAGAGGATATATCCAAAGAACTTAGAGACGTCGATTTCCTGACTAGTTTCGATGGATTACTGAGCTCTGAAATTGATGCTGTTGCGATAGCTACACCTGTTGATTTTCATTATGAAATTGCTGCACAATTTTTAAAGGCCGGAAAGGATGTCTTTATCGAAAAACCAATGACAATTTGCAGTAAAGAGGCTTGTGATTTGGTTCATAATGCGGAGGATAATAATGCTATCCTTATGATTGGCCATATGTTGTTATATCAGCCGGCTATTAAATATATTAAAGAATACTTAGAAAAAGGTTATTTAGGGCAGATATACCATCTTCATCAAGAGAGATTAAAATTGGGGAGGGTAAGGTCAAAGGAAAATGTTATATGGAGTTTAGGAGTTCATGATATAGCTGTGCTTCTTTATTTGGTAGGATCGGCTCCTGACGAGATAAGTTGTAGCGGGCATTGTGGTATCCAAACTGAGATACAGGATGATGCATATGTACATATGACATTCAAAAAGGGAGTTAAGGCGCACTTACATTGCTCGTGGTTGTGGCCAGAAAATAGGAGAATATTAAAGATTGTCGGAGAAAAGGGAGTCATTACTTACAATGAGATGGAACAGACCGTTGTATTGGATAAAAAAAGAATTGGCAATGGTCTTGAGGCCATTGATGAAGGCAAAGAAAAATTGTTTGAAGGGTCTGACCAACCTCTAAGACATGAATTGGAACATTTTATTCACTGTATTAGATCGCGAGAAGAGCCTTTATCTAATGGACGTAGTGGAGTAGAAGTTCTTAGGGTCATTGAGTCATTAAATATGAGCTGATCAAATGAGTCTGATGAAAGAAGTAGTTTTATTTGCTTATAATTTTCCCCACCGAAAAACGCAGGACTTTCTTTTCCATCTTTTTGCCAGCGGAATTAAAGTGAATCATGTGTTTGCAGCCGATGCTATTAAACTTGACATTCCTCCATCAGAGACCAGAACAAAGATCCGGCATTACATCCCACTGCATCCTGCTGATGTAAGCAAGGCTATTGGGGCTGAATATCATCAGGTTCCGCATCAAGGTTCTCAGATTAATTCATTAATTGAGAAAATAAATCCAGGAATAGGAATCATTGCGGGAGCACGTATACTTCGGGCTGATGTTATCAATAGCTTTAAGAATGGTATTATCAATTTTCATCCTGGGTTGATTCCCGAGGTTCGCGGGTTGGATGCTTTGCTGTGGTCGATTCGAAATGATATCCCCCTAGGGGTAACATCTCATTTGATTGATGAGAAAGTGGACGCGGGAACAATTCTTGAACGACGTACTATTGATTTACAACTAGATGATACAATCTTTGATCTTTCGGAAAGATTGTATGAAATCCAGTTAAATATGTTGCCTAATGCAATTGAGCGAGCTCTGAATTCATTTGGTGAAAAGGTTAGTTGTCAATCTGGAAGATATAATCGCAAGATGAATGGTGATATGGAAAGAGAAACTATTAATATGTTACCTAAATATCTGAAACGGCAGATGGAGTAAAACATCTTTAATTATTTTAATCTGAAAGTAGAGTGGACTTCATAGATCTTAAATCGCAACAGGCAAGGATCCGGGAAGATATCGATGAGAGGATCAGAAAGGTCCTCGATCATGGACAATATATTCTGGGGCCTGAGATTGAGGAGATGGAAGAAATGCTGTCCAATTATGTGGGAGTCAAACATTGCATTGGAGCATCTAGCGGCACGGACACTCTGCTCATTGCATTGATGGCTTTAGGGATTGGGCCCGGGGATGAAGTCATTACAGTTCCATATACTTGGATTTCAACTGTTGAGATGATTGTTCTCATTGGAGCGAAGCCTGTCCTTGTCGATATTGATGAGAGGACCATGAACATGGATCCTTCTCTAGTTGAATCAGCGATTACGGATCGGACCAAGGCAATTATGCCGGTGGGAATTTACGGGCAAACGGCTTCCATGAATGAAATTTGTACCATTGCCAAAAGGAACGGTTCGATTCCGGTCATTGAGGATGCTGCTCAATCGTTCGGCGCAACGCATCATGGAAAGAAGTCCTGTTCGCTTT
The DNA here is from genome assembly GCA_902591645.1 of uncultured Verrucomicrobiota bacterium. Next base: position 18,307 of record CACJBM010000016.1, read on the forward strand.
CAGAAATTGGAAGCACTTCCTTTTTTCCTTCAAAGCCTCTCGGTTGTTATGGGGACGGCGGAGCCCTGTTTACTGATGACGATGATCTGGCTGAGTTGATGAAGCAGATCCGAGTCCATGGCCAAATGAAAAAGCATCATCATCCTCGTCTCGGAATCAATGGCAGGCTCGATTCGATACAGGCGGCAATTGTCATGGCCAAGATGGCGATCTTTGATGAGGAAATAGTCAAGAGGCAGGCCGTAGCTGATTCTTATAATGCACGGTTAGAGAGGGATGGCATTGTTCTACCGCAGGTTGATACTGGAAATAGTTCAGTCTATGCGCAGTATACCATTTTATGTGATGATAGGGATGCTGTTCAAAATTCTTTGAGGGATGCTGGAATCCCGTCCGTTTCCTATTATGCGGTTCCCTTACACCTTCAACAGGTGTTTTGTGACTTGGGTCATCAGGAAGGAGACTTTCCCATCACAGAGAAAGTTTCAGAACGCTGCCTGAGCCTGCCGATGAATCCTTATCTCAAAGAAGAGGAAGTGGATCAGGTCTGTAGTGCTTTACTAGGCTAAAATGCTATTCGGGCCTTTGGGCTGCGCGGGCTCCTAAATTTTCCAAGCGGAAAAATTGATTCCTTTTATTGGCCATTTCTATGGTGAGGGTCGTTTGATTTCCTTGGGAGAACACTGTATCAGCGGTGGCGCTAGTCCAAGTCCTAAGATCCTCAGAATAAGAGATCATATAAAATGAGCTCGGCTCTGAGTCCCAGGTAATCTCTATTTTTCCGGTTCCTTTGAGGTGTTTGATCTGAGTGATTCGGGTAGGTTCTGGGCTCTTAGGTGAATTTTCAATTGTAACTTTTATTTCACTGTCGATGAATTCAATTTTTTGAGATTCACTTGAGAAACGGACGGAGAAAAATTCATTCTCTTCGTTCAAGAAATCGTCAACGATTGGAATTTCTAGATTTGCACTGACCTGACCTGCTGGAATTATCAGTACAGATTTAGAGCTTTCGTAGTCCAGTCCGGCCAGCGCTGAACCGTCCACGGTTTCGTAATTTATGATGATGTCATTTTCGATGGGATCACAGATCGTTGCCGTAATGATCGCAGATTGATTAGATTCCGATACGGTCTTATTTTCAATGCCCACGTAAACGGAATCATCGGTACTGAGTGCATAATTATCAAAGGCCATGTAGTTACTGCCGAAACCCGTCACGATTCCGTTCTCGTGAACCTTCGCGTCTGTCATGATCCAGTTTGCCGCTACGCCCGTCACTCGATGAGTGCTACAAGCGGGGAGATCGAGAACTGCAAAGTTAATTTCTGAAACTGCGTTCGATAGTTTAGCTGAGACTGACACATGATTTCCATTGGGGATCATCAATACTTCGAGTTCATAGAGTTGCCGGATGTTGATTAGGTTTTGCTCTTCCAAATTGACCTCGACTCCATTTTCATTGAGGGCGGTAACTTTTCTTAATTCAGGATCATCCTCCGTGGGTTCGAAGGCAATCGAGAACATAGGAAGATTAGTGTCATCGAGGAAGGTCCAGGCGAACGTGTCCGACTCGGAATAAATTCCATTCGAATCTGAAGGTTGAATGAGAATGGAGACGGTGAATTTTAGTGTGGCTCCGAGGCCGTTGATTTCGGGCCAGAGCATCACGTTAGTTTTCCCGGGAGGGTACGCTGCACGGTACGGGCCACCAATGTATGCGGCTCTGGATGTCGCCCCATCCGGGAGCACGAGTCTGGTCAGTCCGTCCGACTCTCCGGCCGGTTCTCCGCGCCCTTTAGGATCGTTGGTTATCCAGCCGTCCTGACCAGTGAGTGCTAGGCCGGGATTTAATGAATCAAAGTTCGTGGAGTAAACATCGATTGTTTGCGCTTTTACGATTTCAATGTGATTAGAAAAGCCAAGGATTAGGAGCGTCAGGAGAAGATGATTTAAGCAATGTCGCATCAATTTTATAGCAAACGGTAACATCTATTTTAGCTAGAGAGGCTATATTTATACCAAGTATTGAGGTATTTTATTTTTTATTGTATAAATTATATGTATTTGAATCTTGTTAGGTATAAAGGAGATACGTCGAAATATTGTTCCTAAATTAAAAATGCCTATTTTTTAAGCATTTTAAGACTAGACAAAGTATTATAAAAACGTAAACTAGGATATTAATATCTCTCACAACATTTTTTAATTTAATGAATAGAATTTCTATAGGAATAATCAGTGTCTTTGTTTTGCTATTCTGCGTCCAAGCAGAGGCACAAACATTTAGAACCTTCCAGACAACGACTCAGGAAATTACTTATACTGAAAGGACCCTCACTAATGGTACTAAGGTCGTTGAAACAGTCATCAATACGGTGATTGTTGATTTGACTCCGAACCCGGTAACTGCTGAGAGCACGACTGAGACGGACGAGACTAATGAGACATTGTTTTTGACTCAGGCCGCGGCCACTGCACTTCAGACTGCGATTGCAACTGCTGAGGCTGAAGCGACCGCGAGTGACACTGTCATTGCTGAGACCGTTGCCGCAGAAGTAGATAATACGGACAAGGCGAAGGATACCAGTGGTTCTGTTCTTGAAAGTATTAGTTATGTGACAATAACTGACGGACAAGTTGCATTTAATACAAGTGATGCTGGGACCGTTGCCGAAGCGACAGTAACGACCGCAGCGAGAGCTGAGTTTGATACTGTCGTTGAAACAGTTAAAGCCATTGTATCACAAAATTAGAAAATCAAAAAAGTGAACATTCGTACTATCATTGCATTAGTTGCATCAGTGAGCCTCAGTGAGGCAGCCACGATTGATTTTGATTCAGCGGCCTACGCGATACCATCAGGACAACTGGTTGGGAACGCGAATGGCGTGGACGGCTGGGAAGTTTCATCCGGTGGTACCAATTCGTTTCTCGGATTTGTGGTTCCATCACCTGGCATCGGCACATCGCAGGCACTTGGTTTTGGACCCAAGTGGGTATTACCAGAAGAAGCATCCATGAACATAAAGAAGGATGTGAATTTTGCTCTGACCGGAAATCCGACAGGTGTCGCTTCATTTGGTAATCATGCTACTGGAACTTTCACTGCTGATGTTTTGGTTAACCAACCGAACCTAGCAGCCGGTAACGATGTTTTTGGTATTTCACTCTATGGTGATGCCGGCAATGAGACGATCAGCTTCACTTTTGACCCGGGAAATACTGTTTCGGGACTTGCCGGTGATCTAGGAGTGGGTGGCCTCTTTAATGCTTATTACAACTCTCAGTACCAGTTTAAGGTCTCATTTACTGGGACCAACGGTGATTTTCAGACCTATGCGGCAAGTCTGATTGATGGTAATGGAGGGACTATCACCAAATATGGTCAGCTAACTTCAACTGAAATAACAAGTATAGGCCTCACGTATGCTTTGGCTGACTCTTCAGCGGCGCTTTCAACGGCTTCGGACGGGTACATTATCATGGATAATGCAGTGTTCTCGACCACGATTCCTGAGCCTAGCACTTCTCTTCTCTCCTTAATAGGGGCAGGCCTTCTGATTCTCAGAAGGAAAAGATAAGTAACTCATTTGTTTGGTGTGTAAATCTTTGCGGTTTCAGGTGAGATTCTTATCCAGCTGTCAATTAGTTGAAGCTTAGTTTTTTCTGGGAGATTTTTGTCATTCATAATAAGTGGCATTTGTTTTGCTAAATTCTTATCACCTGCAATTTCCATCCACATTTCAAGATAATCAGGATTCTTTTTTTCTAGCGCGATTTGACTGACTTGATTCAAGAGAACTGGATGTAATTTTGATTGATCCAATATGTTTTTCCAGAGAGATATAGAGAAGTTAGATTTCATTGGAGAGTTTGAATCTATTCTTTCAGCACGCAATAATCCATCAAACCATAACTTTATTGTTTCATCTGGATCGATATATATCCAGCAATTGGCTTGTCTTATTGGCAAATATGACCAGATTGGATCTAAGAAACTTTCTATTTTAAATAATTCTTTAACAGTACTATCAGTCCCGGAAAGTTGAGTTAGAATTTTTCCATGAACAAAATGAAGTGTTGGGTCGAGAGGGGTAAGCGAAGAGCTTTTTTCTAATTTAGCGATGGTGCTATTAAAAGATTTCATTTTGTCAATCCCTTCAAAATGATGGCTCTCATTGATGTTTCTATTAACACTTTCTAATGTTTTTACAACATTTGCTACGGGTGTTGGTTTCTTTGTAATCCATTCAGAAGCAATTAACCATAATCCTCCTAAAAATATACTCATTCCCAAACAACAAAAAATCAGTTTGTTGAAATGTGAAATTTTTTGAGAATCATGTTGAGGTTTATAAGTGATTGCCAAAAGCATCATTCCTGACAAAATAATAGTGATTTTTTGTGCAGGTACATCAAAAAAACTGTTAACAAATATACAACCAGATGCACAAAGACATGAAGCAATAATAATTCTGGATCTGGAGTGTAGATTAAAAACAATTGTTTTAAAGAAAAGTAGGAGAATTAGCAAAAGCAATGTAATTGCGCTTAACCATCCGCCTTCGGATAAAAGATCCAGCCAATTACTTTCAGGATGTAATGTGTGGCGGTCATTGATAAACATTTTCCTATATTGAGGAAAGATGTATTCGAATGTGGTTAAGCCTGTTCCAGTCCATGGCTCATTTGCAATCATGGAAATGGTATCTCTATATATATTGCTTTTGATTTTTAATGCGTATTTCTCGTTTTTTTCATAATTAATTTTCGACGATTCAGAATTATAGGCTTTTGGCTTAAGCTGTAGGAATGATGTGATTTCTCTTTTTGTTTTTGAATTTGATGATAGGAAAACAAGAAAAGTCAAAATAATCAATAATGTGAAAGAAATTATCATCTTAAAGGAACGATGTTTTTTTCCCAAAGAAATGAACCAGATCGAGTTCACAATAAATATCATGAACCATGAGGCTTTTGAATTTGTGTAATGTAGAGAGGCCCAAAGAATTATTATCAATGTACCTGAGCAGATAAATGCTTGTATGTTCTTCTTTTTAATAATCAAAAGTACCATTGTGCCGAGGTTACTTACTGAGGCTAGTGCCACTAAAGTTCCTGTGTGATTTGGATTAGGGAAAAACCCAAAAGTTTGATGATTGTTCCACATCCATTGTATTTTGAATTTATAAAAAAGGATTGAAATTCCTACATAAGAGCCCAATGCAATACAGAACCAAAACATGACTTTACATAAATCATTTCTTGTCAATTTGTGTCCGTAGAAAGTTAAACCAACTATTATTATTGATGTTATAAGGAGAATGGATTGGAATGTTTGTGCCGGATGAGGAGATATTAAATTTCCTGTATCTAAACCCAGTAATTCAAGCTCAGTACGCCATGATTGAGATTTCACCCAGTTTTTTGGTAGAAGAGATAATGAACATCCCAAAATAAATAGTACAGCTCCCCCAACGATCCATTTTGGTACTTTGTACTGGGGAGGCAAGATAACTATTAGTGTACCAAGTGCTGCAAAAAGGATGCCATGTATGCCTTGTTTCGGACCATTTGATAACAGTAGTCCTAAGAAAATTATGAATATAATACCTGAAAAAAAATAAAATGAGGCTTTTTGTTCGGCAATTGTACTTTTGGCAAGTGCAGATTTATTTTGTTTTCTTTTTTTTACTCGGTTTAACTTAGACCCTTTTAACTCTATTTTGTTCTTATTTTTTATTTTTGGATCGGAATCAGACAAGGTGGGCATTTTCAAATTATTTAAAAGTATACCTAGATCTAGCAGTCAATATTTTTCCCCGATAGACCTTACGTTAAATCCAATTTCAAATAATTTATTATGATCAAGGATATTACGACCATCAAATATCCACGCTGGCTTCTTCATTACTTGGTAGACTTCTGAGTAATTGATACTTTTAAATTCATCCCATTCAGTTAGCACGACAATTGCCTGAGCATTCTCAAAGGTTTTATTGAGGTCTGAACAAATAATGATGTTGGGGTTTTCTTCGTCCGTTTCTAAGTCATCGTAAATTTTATTTGATTCGACTTTTGGATCATAGATTTTCAGCGTTGCTTTTTCTTCAAGGAGACGCTTGCAAACATCAATGGCTGGTGATTTGCGTGTATCATTGGTGTCTTTTTTAAAAGCAAAACCTAAGATTGAAATGACTTTGTCGTTAATAGTATTAAAAAATGAATCAACGATTTGATCTGCGAACCGTTGTTTTTGCCAATCATTCATCTGCAATACAGATTCCCAGTACTGGGCAGGTTCGGGTAGCCCGAAGTGTTCGCATAAATAAACGAGATTTAATATATCTTTTTCGAAGCATGATCCCCCAAACCCTATGGATGCTTTCAGAAATTTTGGACCAATTCTAGAATCTGAACCGATAGCCCTTGCTACTTCATCCACGTTCGCTCCAGTCTTCTCACAAAGAGCTGAGATGCTATTGATCGAAGATACTCTCTGAGCCAAGAAAGCGTTCGCTACAAGTTTTGATAGTTCGGATGACCAGAGATTTGTTTTGATGATTCTTTCTTCAGGGATCCAGTGATTATAAATATCAGCTAATTGATTGATTGCTTCTAGGCCGCCTGGGGTCTGTTCTCCTCCTATCAGAATCCTGTCAGGACTTTCGAGGTCCGAAATGGCAGTCCCTTCTGCCAAGAATTCCGGGTTCGATAAGACTTCGTGGTGATGCTCGGTGTTACTTGCATCGAAAACTGCCCTGATCGCTTCGGCAGTTCGGACAGGAATTGTGCTCTTCTCCACGACAATTTTAGGCTCTTCGGCATTCTCTGCAATGGTCCTTGAAACGGCCTCGACATAACACAAGTCCGCGGCCCGGTGAGCTCCCTGACCATAAGTCTTAGTTGGAGTGTTTACCGAAATAAAGATAATGTCTGCTTCTCTGATTGCCTTTTCTGTTTCAGTGGAAAAGAAAAGATTACGTCCCCGCGCTTCAGTTACCAGATCCGAAAGCCCGGGTTCATAGATGGGCAATTTTTCTGAGTTCCACTCAGCAATTCTTTGTTCATTGATATCAACGACATCGATTCGAATGTCCGGGCACTTATTGGCAATCATTGCCATGGTTGGTCCGCCGACGTAACCGGCACCAACGCAGCATATCTTATGTATTTTAGTTGCCATTCCTTTGATGGAAACGGATAAAGTGATTGGGTTATATGATTAATTACATGCGAATTGAATGATTCTCAATATGAATTGAGCTCTTCTTTAAAGTAATTAATTGTTTTCTGTAAGCCATCTTCAAGTGCGATTGTTGGTTCCCATTCCAGTGCTTTTTTCGCTAATGCAATATCAGGCTGTCTCTGAAGCGGATCGTCTCCCGGAATAGGATGAAAGGTGATCTTGGATTTACTCTGTGTTTTTTCCAGTATTTGTTCAGCTAATTCAAGGATAGTGAATTCTCCCGGGTTGCCTATGTTAATGGGTCCGGTCTGATCGGTTTCATTCATGAGCCTGATGAGCCCTTCGACTAAGTCATTAACGTAGCAGAAGGAACGGGTCTGTTCTCCGTTCCCATAGATGGTGATATTTTCTTCTTTTAGGGCCTGTACAATAAAATTGGAAACGACTCTGCCATCATCTGGAAGCATTCGTGGGCCATAAGTATTAAAGATCCTAGCTACCCGAATATCGACTTTGTTTTCCCGGTAATAGTCAAAGAACAATGTTTCTGCGCATCTTTTTCCTTCATCATAGCAGGCCCGTATCCCAATAGGATTGACGCTTCCTTTGTAAGTTTCAGGTTGAGGATGAACTTCAGGATCACCATAAACTTCTGATGTGGAAGCTTGTAAGACCCTAGCATTGACTCTTTTTGCCAGCCCCAGAGAATTCATGGCCCCCATGATGGAGGTTTTAATGGTTCTTATCGGATTGAATTGATAATGGGGCGGTGAGGCTGGACAGGCGAGATTGTAGATCTGATCCACTTCAAATTCGAAAGGTTCGATCACATCATGCTCGATTAATTCAAATTTGGGATTGGGCACAAGGTGGGCTATATTCTCCTTTCTGCCGGTAAAGAAATTATCCACGCAAATGACCTCATCACCGTTGTCGATGAGTCGGTCGCAGAGATGTGAGCCTAAGAAACCGGCTCCTCCAGTGACAAGTATGCGCATAGTAAGGGTTTGAGGTGCTTATTGTAGTCCTTTATTGAGAGGTTGGTAGGAGAAATAATCTGAGAAAAATCCTGATTTTTCTCAGAAAGTTCTTACCAATTAATCGCCTTAATGCATGATATGCCCATATTTGAGCGTTGGATTGTCATTACAATTTAAGGAATGAGCACGATTTGTGATTTTCCTTAAGATTTCCCTGCATTTCACATTCCCTAAAAAGAGGAAAAAATTATGTAAATTGGCTTTGAAAAAAAAGTGATAAGTGATTTAATGCGACCGCATCTGTGGTTTGGATATGGGTTGCCATTTATAAGGCAAAAGTCCTGTGTCGTATCATAGATAAACGCAATCAAATGATTAAATTTGCGCCAGAAGCCCCTAGCCTATTCGATCCAAGCTCATTTTCCCTGCTTGGCGTGTCGATGACGGCAGAGCCTCTTTTGCCTTTCTTGCCTTTCTTAACTAATTCACTCTTCGTGGCAGCTATTGTTCTGATTCTTATGCTGTGGGCGGCTCGTAAGGCAACAAAGAAAGTGGAGAGGGTCCCGTCAGGATTCCAAAATTTCTTCGAGTTCATTGTTGAGTTTCTTTATGGTCAGGTCGAGCAGATCGTTGGTCCTAAAGTGGCTCCTAAGTGCTTTGGTCTTTTAGCGACTATATTTATTTACGTCTTAGTTGCGAACTGGTTCGGTTTGTTGCCGGGCGTCGGAACGATAGGATCCATGGATTCTGCAGGACACATAGTAACACCGATCCTCCGGCCTGCCACGGCTGATGTGAATCAGACTTTGGGAATGGCTATCTGTTTCATGCTATTATGGTTTTACCTTACCATTAAGGAGACTGGAGTCTGGGGATTCATTAAACATACATTCGCGGCGCCTGGTGATGTGATTGGAACAATGCGTTATGTGCTGGCACCAATATTTATGTTTGTTGGAGCAATTGAAATAGTGTCAATTTGCTTAAGACCGGTATCACTTTCCTTACGACTCTTTGGTAATGTTTTTGCTGGTGAGAACCTGCTCCATTTGATGGGAAGTATGGGAGCCAAATTTGGGATGGGTCCTGCCGTTGAGTTTATTTGCGCTATACTCTTACCTTTACCGTTTTATTTCATGGAAATTTTGGTAGGTGTCTTGCAGGCCATGGTCTTTGCACTTCTCTGTGCTGTTTATATTCAATTGTCAACCAGTCATGGGGAGGAAGACCACTAAATTTTAAATCGATCTTGGCGTTGTGACCATGCGTGTCAGTGGGCAGCGTCCAAAAATAATAAAAATAAGTAACAAATAAAAATAAAATGACAATGGAACTATTACCACTATTAGCAGAGCTGACAGGCTCCGTGAGTTTGGGCTTAGCAGGAACGGGCGCCGGGATCGGTGTTGGTCTTGTGGGGCTTGGTGCAGCGCAAGCAGTAGGACGTAATCCAGGCGCTTTCGGTAAGATTTTAACCATTTCGATTGTTGGAATGGCTCTTGCGGAAGCGATTGCGATTTACGGTTTGATCCTTGCCTTCCAAGGCAATTAAAGTCTGTATTTCAATGAGGTTCGCCGCATTTCAAAGTGCGGCGGACCTAATAGAAAGAACTAAAAAATAAATCTATTAAACTGACCTTGCGATGAATTTTATCAATCAGTCCATATCAATGCTCGCAGCTGCCGGAGGATCCGAAGAAGGCTCTGGGAGTATTCTGGAAACTCTAGGAGTGGACACACCAAAATTAATTGCCCAGATCATTATTTTTCTAATTGTCTTTTTCATTCTTAGGAAATTTGCTTTTGGCCCGGTCCGTCAAATCTTAGATGAACGCAAAGCGCGGATTGCGGAAGGTGAGGAGAACCTGAAGCAAATATCCAAAGACCTTGAAGACGCTGAGGTAAAAAAAGGAGAAGTTATTTCTGAGGCAAATTCCAAGGCCGAGCTTTTAATTGGTGAGGCCAGAGAAAGTGCTGAGGTCTTAGCGGAAAAGAAAAGAGAAGAGGCTACTAAGGAAGCTTCTGCCATTGTTGCCAAGGCTCATGAGGCAGGCGCATTGGAACAAGAGCAACTTCGCGCTGAATTAAAACGTGATGTGGGCAGACTCATAATTGATACGACTACTAAGGTCACAGGAAAGATCCTCAATGATGATGATCAGGCGAAAATTAATGAAGAAACGTCTTCGCAGGTCTCATTATAAAAACATTTATTATCTATTTTAATTATTAAGCAATGAAGGTCACCAAAGATGCAGCTCGCTCCGCGCGACAGCTTCTCCGTCTCAGCCACAAGGACGGGATCTTGGATCATGATCGGATCAAAGAGATAACTACTAAGGTTTCCGAGGCAAAGCCCCGCGGCTACCTTGCCATTCTTCAGGAATTTGGCAGGCTCGTTCGTTTGGACGTGGAGCAGCGTCAGGCAGTTATTGAGACGGCGACTGAACTCGGAGCGCAGGCAGGCAATGCCGTGATAGAAGATTTACGCCGCAAGTATGGCAGTACGTTAACTGCTGAATTCAAGGTCAATCCGGACCTTCTCGGTGGAATGAGAGTCAAGGTTGGCAGCGATGTCTGGGACGGTAGCGTCAAGGCTCGACTCACGGAACTTAAAAATAAACTTTAACTAATTCAAAAGAACTAAACAAAGAGGAAACTCAAATGAGCAATATCCTACAGGAACTCGAAACACAAATTGCCGAACTTAAAACGGCAGTCACTAAATCAAATGTCGGAGTCGTGCGCCAAATCGGTGACGGGGTCGCTAAAGTCGAAGGGCTCAGTGATGTCATGCTCAATGAGATGATTGAATTTCCCGGTGGTCTTTATGGTCTGGCTCTGAACTTGGAGGAGACCGAAGTCGGTTGCATCCTTCTCGGTGAAGGTCTCGACATTAAAGAGGGCGATGAAGTGAAGACTACAGGAAAACTTTTACAGGTCCCTGTAGGTAAGGAGCTATTGGGCCGTGTCGTTAATGCTTTGGGCCAACCCATAGATGGGAAAGGCGAAATTACTGCCAAGGAAAATTACCCAGTAGAGAAGATTGCTCCAGGAATCATTCCCCGGAAATCAGTGAGTCAGCCTCTGCAGACAGGAATTGCGGCGGTAGATGCTATGATTCCGATCGGAAGGGGCCAGAGGGAGCTCATTATTGGGGACCGTCAGACAGGAAAAACAACCATTGCAATCGATACGATTATTTCTCAGGCGAAGCAGAACAGAGCTGCCGAGGAAAACAACACAAAAGATTTTCGCCCAGTCTATTCAATCTATGTAGCCATTGGTCAGAAGCAGTCCAGTGTTGCTCGTATCATTTCCACTTTAGAGGCGGCCGGAGCTCTTGAATATACCACGATTGTTGTGGCTTCTTCATCTGATTCAGCAACGAACCAGTTCTTATCTGCGTATGCCGGAGCTTCTATGGGTGAGTGGTTCATGGACAATGGAATGGATGCGCTCATTGTTTTTGATGACCTTTCCAAGCACGCCGTGGCATACCGACAAGTTTCTCTTGTTTTGCGCCGTCCTTCAGGACGTGAGGCTTATCCAGGTGACGTGTTTTATCTGCATAGCCGTTTACTTGAGCGCTCAGCCCGACTCAATGAGAAGAATGGTGATGGGTCACTGACTGCATTACCTATTATTGAAACTCAGGCTGGTGACGTTTCCGCCTATATTCCGACGAACGTTATTTCGATCACGGATGGCCAGATCTTCCTTGAGACGGATCTCTTCCTTCAGGGAATACGGCCAGCCATTTCCGTTGGTCTTTCAGTGTCCAGGGTAGGGTCCGCAGCACAGACCAAGGCTATGAAAAAAGTTTCAGGAACGACCAAGCTCGACTTGGCTCAGTTCCGGGAAAAGCAGGCATTTGCTCAGTTCGGTTCGGATCTTGATGAACAGACAAAGGCCCTCCTTGATCGTGGTAACAGAATCGTGGAACTCTTCAAACAGAAGCTCTCTGCTCCTCAATCTCTTGAAGTTCAGGTAGCAACACTCTTTGCCATGCAAAATGGTTACATTGATGATATTCCCGTAGAGAAGGTCAAAGATTTTCAGGCCAAGATGGAGGAATACCTGACAACCCGTAAGGAATCTGTGATGG
>CACJBM010000017.1 GCA_902591645.1 uncultured Verrucomicrobiota bacterium
CCGATTCTACCTGAGACAGTGACTCTACTGGATTTATGGTCAAAACTGATAATGGGATCAATGGGTGTTGGCTGGAGTTGATCATCGCCATAATAACTCGGAGTCCAGATTGATTTAATCTCGATCATTTCAGGATTAGAGCCTAATCGCCTCTCTGCATTGTCATAAGCAACAAACACGATGTAAGCCTCTTCAGTTTCAGGCTCTATAACCGCATCAGCGCGATCATTATTAGTTAATAGCTGCCCCATTTCTATTAATAGATCATGTAGATTTATTTTTATTTGGGTGAACGCGTTTCCTGTAGCGGTAGCAGTTATATGATTTCTATAGCGGTTCGGATTTTCTTCCCAAATTCCCCAGTATGAATCTTGGTCCTTACTAATCCATACTTCTAATTTCATTTTGGTGTTACTTTTGTACTGAAAAAATAAATGGTCCTGATCACTTCTTGATAAGTCAATTCTCGGACTAACAATGAAGCTACCAAGCTCTTCTTGATAATACTTAGTCGCGTTGCTCGGGACGAAGGGTTCAATGGATTGGATGCGAAAACCGTTCTCACCGTTATTTAGTGAAGCTCTTTCGAATTCATTGGATGTGACAGTCTTATAATCTTCCCATACGACAGAAGTGCCCCAATTTCCCCATCCTCCTCCAGCGCCGACCTGATCAATCGGGGCGTTTGTTTTCCATTCGCCATATCTAATTTGTTTAGATTGAGTAACTGGTGTCCAACCATTCAGATTACTACTAAGATCAACTTGCCTGAGTCCTAACTGAATTGCTTCGTCATTGGCATCTGATTCGGGCAGACAAAAAATCAGCAATGCAATACATATGGTACGAAATTTCATTATCTAGATAAATCTATGATTTACTTTAATATGTGAAACTAACATATGTCTATATGCTAACCTATTACAAATTTACATAAAAAATGTAATGGCGTATAATTAGTGGTAAGAGCCTTTGCAAATGATGATCAAGATTCGATATAAAAAACCTCTACTGAGAATACTGTTAAGTGCCTTTGCATTGACCTGTTCTAACGTTCAAGCAAATGACAACTTCGAGATTCTCAAAGAATCTAAGAAGCTGGTATTTTTTGGGGACAGTATCACTTATGGAGGAGAGTATGTAGTGTTTTTCGAGAGGTGGTTGACTGTGAATCATCCCGATCTCAGCTTAGAAATTCTCAATCAAGGCATACCAAGCGAGACAGTCTCTGGTTTGTCCGAACCGGGGCACCTTAGGCACGGTTTCCCGCGACCTGACCTGCACGAGCGCTTGGACAGGGCATTGAAGGCTTTAGATCCAGACCTAATCATTGCCTGCTATGGTATTAACTGCGGTATCTACAAGCCGTTCGATGAGGATCGCTTTAAAAGTTACAAGGACGGGTTACAGCGACTGAAGGCAAAGGCCGAGGCTCAAGGAGCTAAGATTATTTTTATGACGCCTCCGGTTTACGATAAGCCTAACCCTAAATTTAATTATGACGATGTTATGAAAGTTTATTCCGAGTGGCTACTCTCTAAGCGTGAGGACGGTTGGAGAGTAATCAATTTACATGCGGTCATGAAAAAGAAGCTAGCAATGAAGCGGACCAAGGATCCGAACTTCAAGTACTCTCGTGACGGGATCCACCCCGGAACAGAGGGGCATGAATTAATGGCTCAACAGATAATCAACTTTTTTGCAGTGAAGGCACCTCTCAATGATCCTCAACCAAATTCCTATGGCCGTTTGCTAATGTTTCTTCGTGAGCGTATGCGGGTCCAACGTGACGCTTGGCTGACCGAGATAGGTCACAAGCGGCCCATGAGAAAAGGTAAATCTCTTGCTGATGCCGACAAGATAGCTGCCAAGAACACGGTACAAATCCAACAGAATTTGGAAACAATACGTAAGGCCGCGAAGCAGTAATTTAATGCAAATCCTTTAAACTAGGATTTTATCAATTGAGCTATGATTATAGTCTTTTGGACCTAGTCGAGGATCTGCTCCCATTGCACCGAGCATTGTGTTGTAGAGGTCGATTCCCTGAGCCTTCACATCCATTATTTGTCCTGTCTTGAATCTACCATTGCCGCTGGTTACTGCATGAAAGACCCCAGACAATTCTCTTTTGACATTGTTGTGACGGCCGTCACCGGACTCGGTGGATATGGTGAGTAGGGAATTTTCAAGTAAGCTTTTACCATTGGGTTCTTTGACCCGATCAAGGCGATTCATGAAATAGGCAAGCTCATTCATTTTCATATGCGCATGAGCACGCAATTGCTTATTGTCGCGTTTTTCATCAAACTTATGCCACCACTCATGACTGCATCCTCCTGAGCCTCCCCTTCCATGTTCCGAAGAATCATTGAAACTGTACCGGGTCCGACCGTTGTATTTATATTCTCCAGTGAGTCGGATCCGTTCACCTGCTGCCAGGAATGTGATTGACCCGAAACGTGCCCTGTCCATTTCGATTGCTAGGGCGTAAAGATCCGCGAGGAGCCGCCATTCGGTTTGGAGTTCCTCTAGCGTGATGTCGATTCCCTCACCGCCCGGGTCAGCCGGACCGCCATGAGGCACATTGGATGGGGGAGGAGCCTGTGGTCCTTTTTTATTTTTATTAGCTAGGGAAAAGGCCCTCTGTTCAAATTCACGTACACGGTCAAGGTGATCCTTAATGCGTCCTTTTGAGGATGCCCCTAATGGGGAATTTGATCCGGTAAAGAACCGGTACTGCTCCAGGACTGAGTCAAGGACACTCTTCTTGAGGCGCTTGGTATTATTTTCCTGGTCACTTAAGCTTCCAAAGACACGATCAAACAAGTCCCGAGGCTTCTCCTGCATCCTTGCGGATACTGTTCCATCAAGATTATAGCTGTGGTGGTATCGACCGACACGACTGCGTCTGAAGAAGGTACCGGCAACGAGTGATGAGATCATTCCATCAGGCATGCCGTCAGGGTAATTTGAATGGCGAATGACTTGATCAATTGAGGGTCCTCCTGCTTTTGCTTCTCCTCCTGCCGGCTCCGCAGTGAAAGAAGCAGTGGCTCCATCAAAATGGGCATTTATGCCACGCACGTCGCAACGCACATGATCAACGTTACGCATAATAAGCAACTTATCTGATAGCGGTTTGAGAGGTTCGAGCACGTCATTGAATCCTTCTGATTGTAGTGGAGAGGGAATGCCAAGGCCGAAGAAGACATTGAATGCGCGTACAGGAATTTTAACGTCACTTGCTCCGAGAGCATCTACCGTGATCATTTCCTCTAATAGCGGCAAGCCGATACTAACAGAGCCGAGTCCTTTGAGTAGCGCTCGTCGGTTAAGTTTCTTCTTCATTTGTTCTCTTGTACTTCCTTTGTATGAATCAGATCACTAGTTGCTATAGCGTGAATGATGCTAGGATAGGTGCTTCCATTATTTTTTGCTCTTTGGTGAATCTTGTCAACCTCGCTCACATCTTTCGCGCCTAAAGGCCTGCCCATTGCAAACTGCGTTATTTTCCACGTTAAGCTGTGACTTACACGGTCACTTTGAGAAAGTAAGTCCATCAGTTCTGCGGAACTTTTATAGCTCAGTGGTTGAGCTTCTCCAGGAATAAGGATTTTTCCATCCTCCCTTAATAAATTACCTAAGCTGTCATTCTTCATATAAGTGCCTAGTCCATCAAAGCGTTCGAGTCCGAAGGCCAGAGGCTCAAATCTTGAGTGACAACCCCCGCAATTTTTGTTGGATATACGTTTTTCCGCGATGAGTCTTTGACTTAGGCCTGGCTTGATAGGTACTGGAGTCGTATCAACGCAAGGTGGTGGATCCTTTACGACTCCCCTCAAAAGATCATGTAAAACGAAAAGACCGCGAGTTACCATTGAAGCTTCATCGCCTCCAATTGTGAGTGTGCTGCCCTGCGTGAGGAGCCCGCCTCTGGAGGGGACTTCACTCAAATCATAGCGGGCCAACTCGTTGCTATCCTTTTCTCTTATGCCGTAGTGTTTTGCTAGTTTGGGAGTAAGGTAAGTGAACTGAGCATTCAGTAGTTGAGACATTGGAAGCTTCTTTTCCCAGATCACTTCTTTAAAAAAAGCAACCGTTTCTGAGTCCATGTCCTTGGCTAATTGAGGTTCCCAGTCGGGAAAATGTTTTTTGTCTGGGCGGAGATTCGCAAGGCTATCAAGGTTCAGCCACTGCCTCAGAAAACGGACCGACTGATCAATGGCACGCGGGTCACTCAGCATGCGGTCCACATGAGATTTTATTTTTTCCGGATCACTGAGAGTTCCTTTTTGGGTTTCATCATAGAGAGCCTTGTCTGGAGAAGATCCCCAAATGAAGTAGCTGAGTCGGACCGCCAGTTCATTGTCACTGACAATCTCACCGGAATTATTATCCTCAACACGGTAAATGAAACGTGGGGACTGAAGCATGGCCTCGAGGACCAGAGCGATTGCTTCCTGATAATTTGCTCCGCTAGCGACTGCAGTAGTTGTAATGCCTCTATAGATTACGATTTCTTTTTTCTCAAGAGGGCCTCTCAGGACCCAGAGGCCCAACTTCTCGAGGAACTGGGCCATGTTCTTGTCAGTGAAGCTTTGATTGTTGGAGAAGCGTTGAGCGAATTTTTTAACATCTATTTTTTCAACGATTTTTGAGGCGAGCTGCGAATAGGCTAGGACGTGTTCCAGGTCAACGTTCAAGTTATAAGCGGTATTCGAAAACCCATCGGCACGCAGATCAGCGGGCAGTATTTCAAGGGCTTCTTTAGATATATCAACTCCCATAGTTGCATTTACCGTTGATATGTATTCTTCAACTGTGAGTCTTCGGATCCAATGTTGTTGGGTCTTTTCCTCATGCACATACACGGCAGGATCGATACTTTTGAGCGTCCAATTTGCTCCACCATCTAACCAATCTTTGAGGGATTTTTTTTCTTTATTAGTCAATGGTGGGCGCTTCTTTGGCATTTCGTTCTTCGTCACTGATTCCCAGAGAAGGCTCTTCGATGAATGGCCCGGTGCGATGATTTCCTCATCAGCGAATGCAGTGATCTTTCGAGAAAGGTCAAGGTCTCCCTTCGCGTTTGCCGCGTCATGACACTCGAGGCAGTGATTGGCTAAGATTGGGGCAATGCTCCTCTCAAATAGCTTGGAGTTTTCTGCAACCTTATCAATTACTGGTACTCCTCTTTTATCTTTTCCGGCTTCATATCGTGCGGTAATTTCATTTGGATTGAGTTCACGATTGTATATTGCAGCATAGTATATCGTTCCTAACCATGGCCTGTTATTGGACACTTCGTTGCCGATTGAGATTTTGAAATTCTTATCCCAATTATCAAATGTCCCACTGATTTTTTGTTCTTTAACAAGTCGGCCGTTAATATAAAGCTTTGCCCGTCCTCCATTGAATGAATAGACAGCATGAGTGACTTTAGTGGTTAGTAATGCATTACTCTCCAGTGCCGGAAGACCATTTTTGCTGGTACTTGTGGTGCGGACCCGGGCCTGCAAGGACCGGCCCTCTTGCCCAATAGTAAAGTTACGATCTGAAGTGCCGCCTGATATTGTTAATAGACGAGCGGGCCCGTCCTGCTTCAGATTGGAAGGCTTAAACCAAATCTCTGCACTGACCGTATTGGAACCTTTCAATGCATTTATGATTTTTGAAGGGGGGGTCATTGAACGGGCGACTGTGCCCTTATTAAATTTGATTGAGCCATTGGCGCGTAGAACATTGCGAGGTTCATTAATTAAGAGATTAACCAATGGTTTGGCTTCAGAACGGTCCATGACGAGATTTCCTGAATTTGATGTGAAGTCGTAGGCTGCGATTAGGCCCTGTTTTGAGCTCGCGTCATTTTGGTCAGTCTCATTTGCAAATAAAGAATTGATAATGCAAAGGAAGCTGAAGATTCCAATTGGTATCCTCTTTGTGTCAGCGAGATGGTAGCGGCTTTTCATTGGTACCTAAGCAATAACCATTGAAAAATTGTAAGGAGAAGTGGCCCTTACTTTTCGATAGATTCGTCTTCAGGAGCTGAAGATGCTTCTTTAAATTTCGGGAATTCCAGTTCAGTGGTTATTCTAATTCCACAGCCACTCAGGAAAAGAAGCGGTAAGGGCATGAGTAGCAGGAATTTCTTCATACATTAAAGTTAGCATCTGCCCGGTTAATTTACCAACTACATAATATCACTAAGGTCACAATGCCTGGCCTTGGGATTTATTTCTTCTGGTACACACGGACCCAGTCGATTTGCATGGACTGGGGAAACTGGGAAAAATTATAGAGTTCATTTTTGCCTTTTTTGTCCGGTCCCGGATCGTTCGGTCCCCACACACCAAAGTAATTTCCTCCAACGGCCAGATTCAATATTAAATAAAAGGGATAGTCATGATATATTTTCTTACCACCGAACTTTGCTGAGTCAGTGAGATTGAGTCCGGGTCCCCACTCTTTGCCATCGAGCATGAAGATGATTCTTTCCTTAGTCCACTTGCATCCATACACGTGAAATCCCGAGACGTAGGATCTTTGTCCAGGCCTCGGTTGCAGTGAGGTGTCCAGTTTTTGATCGGCTATCCATTGCTTTGGGTCAATGGCTCCATCATATCTTCGATAATGGGAGTACCAGCCGATGTGTCCGACTGTCCATTTCTTAGGGCTCGTATGATAAACTGCTCCGGCATGATAGAGCCGCGTGGCACGGCCAGACATTTCCATGATATCGATTTCTCCACTATAAGGCCAAGCGCTCCTGGCCCATTCACGTTTAGCGTCTAGGGCCGCCTTGTCCCAGTACCCTGAGAAAGGAGCACTCTTTGCCTCAGGCAATAACCAGAACGCTGGCCAGACCGGGACAGCGGTACGTTCGCTGCTAACGTTAGTCGGATTCTTGATTCGCGCTTCAAGGATTCCATAAGTGAATGAGTGAAGTTTTTCAGTGGTTAACTTGGCTGACTTGAAATCCTGATAGTCAATGTTGTGCTTTAATTTGCCGTGAGGCTTCTCACGTAGTGGGTACTGCGCATCAGGCGCATAATGAGCAACAATGCTTAGCTTGCCATTTTTGACAAAGAACGTGTCTCCTTCGGAATCCAGATAGGCTTGAGCTTCTCCATTTCCATGTCCGTACTGACCAATTATTGTGTCATCTACTGCTGACCATTTCTTGCGATCAAGTTGTGTGCCGGAGAATTCTTCCTGCCAGACCAACTCATATGACTTGTTGGATGGATGAGGATCACCTGCTTCAGGGAGTTGATTTTCTTTGGCATTGCCCCATCCTGGTACAGTGAGGAGGAGAAATAAGCAGAGAATTTCGAACTTCATGATTTGGTTGAGGATATTTAAATCGATATCTTCATCTTATAGTAAAATCCCAATCTAGAAAGTATAACGATTACGGACTCCTGTACGAATCTGTTTGCCGGGAACTAGTTCAGACACTTATCTTCATTTTCAAAATAACCAAAAAGATATGCGTCTTATTTTACTAATTCCCATTCTCCTGGGACTCATTTTCGTTAGGGCTAAAGCCGGACAGAACGCTGCCCCTTCTTCTCACCTAGTCTATAACGATGCGAATTTTCCAGGGGATATCATGATTAATGAGGTCCGTGTGCCTAAGGACGGTGAAGCGATGTACACTTATTATGAGGCCCTCGGATGGGCAGGCAAAGGTGCTGGATACGCAGGGATCCAGGCGCACCCCAGGGCCCATAATTATATCTTTTCTATTTGGGACCATAAGAATCACAAGGCACCGATCAGGGCCGTTCACCGAGGTCCTGGAACGCTCACCGAAAAATTCGGCGGGGAGGGGACTGGCCTAAAATCATGGAACTTCGAGCTGGGATGGGACACTGATGTCTGGTACACACTCGTGTCGCGTTGCTGGCCCGTTAAGGATCATACATTCTATGGTTACTGGGTCCGTTCGGCTAAGACTAAGGAATGGACTCACATGGTCACTATGGATGTCGCAGTGAAAGACGCCCATTTTCTGGGTGGTAATGATTCTTTCATTGAGGATTGGCTCGAGACTGGAAAGAATGCCCGTACAACGCATCTGCGAAATGGCTGGAAACGCAAACTCACGGGTCAGTGGCACCCGTTCGGCAGTGCCAAGTATTCAGTGAATAGTTGGGACCTTAAGAAAGGAAAACGTTCTTTTAACTTCAAGAATAATTGGAACGGTGGCGTGGCCAAAGATTCTGAGGGAGAATATTACTTCATGGTCGCGGGAGGTGCGAATACTAGGCCGACTACCAATAATCCATCGAGTCATTCCATCAAGAGAAATGAAAAGAGGCCCGGGTACTCGCCCATTAAAATTCATTCAGCCAGCGCTCAATTAACAGGCAAAGAGAAGGCCAAAGTGAGTTGGAAAATTGATCCTAAATCTTTGCCTCAGTTCGGTTATGAAATCATAGCTTATGACAAATTAGATAAGAAAAAAGAAAGGATAGGGTACCTAGAGAAAATTGAGCCTCACGGGCGGAGTGCAGAGCTGACCTTATCCAAACGAATCGATCCTGATCGTCTGCAAATATGGATCAAGTGCACGGACGTTCTGGATAACGTGACACCGGGTGTGAAATGTGATTAATTTTTGAGAGGCCCTAGGAGAATATCAACCGCTATCAACTCAGTCCTTGGGCACGAGACTACTCCACCAATCCTTATTAGGAACGAACGTGGCTTTCAGGTAATTCGCCGCACGCTTTTCAAGGCCCTGCAATTGGCCCTCACTAGCGTTCTCTATTTGCCGTTGCTTCAATTCAGCATTGAAACGGTCATCAGAAGCGGGAATACGTGCCCCAGTTTCCTTTAACCACTTATCCAGTTTCGCACGCAGGACCTTAACCTTCTCCTGATTCGACTGAGCCAGATCAGCTCCCTCCCCAATATCTTTAGTAAGGTCGTACAATTCATCCCTACCGTCCTCGTGATAATGAATGAGTTTGAAATTACCTGATCGGACAATCGATGAAGGCTCACCGCCCTGATTACCGTAGTGCGGATAATGCCAAAAAAGATCACGGTCTGCGATCCTCTCGCCCTCGAGTAATGGCATCAGGCTGACACCGTCAACGTGTTGTCGCGGCTTCAGAGACAATCCAGCCAGCTCAAGAATGGTAGGGTAAAAGTCCGTTCCAGTGACTGGGGTAGAATTAGTGGACCCAGGTTCAGTCAAGTTAGGCACATGAATGTAATATGGCTGACGAATTCCACCCTCCCATTGGCGCCCCTTACCGCCTCGGAAAGGCAAGCATGCGGTAGCGAAAGCGTCTCCGGACGAGACTCCACCATTATCGGAGGTAAAGATAACCACGGTGTTCTTATCGAGGCCCAAATCACGGAGCCTTTTAAGGACAATGCCTACAGCATTATCGAGTGACTCCATCATGCCAGCATAGATTGGATTATCCTGCACTTGCCGGACTCCCTTAGTACGATCGAACTTGAACCGGGACCCATTCAATCCTAGTGCCGCGGCTTTCTTTTGGTACTTTTGCCAAAGAGGTTGAGTGGTCTGGATTGGCCCATGCACGGCATAAAAAGAAAGGTAAGCGAAAAAATTTTGTTCCTTGTTCGCCTCAATGAAATCGGCCGTATCTTTAGCCAACCGTATAGGCAATGATTCACCCTTGGGTCCGTTCTTCATCTTGGGATTATTGTACGGCGAAAAATAACCTCCCGGAGGACCTCCCCGGTGATGACCTCCAATATTAATATCAAATCCATGATCTTCAGGGAACGATCCTTCTCCTCCCAAGTGCCATTTACCTGCAAAGAAAGTCCTGTACCCGCCTGCCCTCATCGCTTCGGCAATAGTAGTTTCCTCCTTCGGCAATGCGTGCACATACTCGACAGGTAGCACTCGATCATTGCGTCTCCATTTCTTCCCGCTAGCAGCACCTATCCAGTCAGTAATCTTGTTCCGTGCAGGGTACGTGCCCAACATGATACTGGCTCGGGAAGGGCTACACACCTGACATGTAGAATATCCATTAGAAAATCGCATCCCGCTCCTAGCCAAAGCATCAATGTTTGGCGTCTCATAGAAGGTACTACCTTCGCAACTCATGTCCTGCTTGCCTAAATCATCAACCAAAATGAAAACAAAATTCAGCTTACTTGGCTCAGCTCCTAGAGTGGGTGCAATGCATGCAGCCCAGAGACATATTAAGATTAATCGGTTTTTCATTCTGTCTTTCCTATAGTTAGTTAATGTAACCCTGAACCCAACCCCTCGAACCTTGCGGAGGAATGCTATCGGCAATGTCTTTACCATCAGCTAATTTGAATGCAACTGCTAATGGAAATCGACCCTTAGGAGCATTTCTAGTATACTTACCTTCGCCCCAATATTGGCCTTTTGCGACGGCATCAAAACCGGTAATTTTTTTTCCTTCTGTTTTGATCATTCCAAGTATTTGAGTTTCGTATCCACGGTCACCCCGATCATTTCTTAGAACTACTTTGGCGGAAAGCTGACCATTTTCCAGATTCCCTTTAATCGTTCTAATATCGCTAGGTCTCCACATTGTAGGCTCTCCACGCGTATTATCCACCAAGTGAAATCGGACCAATCGGCGAAGGAAAGTGTCAGGTAATTTTCCATTTGTTAATTCTTTTTTCTCGCTACCGGTGACCCAAAAATTGTCCCTACCGAGGGACCTATGCATTATTTTACGGTAAGTATTTTCCGTTTTTTCATAACCATCTAAGACCTTAGTGGTTACTCTTATAACTAAACCTCCCTTAGGTGGAATAGGATTGTACCTAGGATCAGACTTACCTTTTATTATCTTGCCGAAGTCTGTGGTTCGAGGTTCTTTCATGGCTTTCCTCATCATATTGATCACGCGCTCGGCTCCTCGATTGTTAGAAAATCCAAGGAATTTTCCTGATGCATCAGCAATATAAAGCCCCTGAGTGGTTCCCTCACCGACCTTTCTTGGACCCTGATTGGCTATTTTTTGATAGAACGAGCCCTCATTATCCTTTTGTCGGCGCTGATAAGCCTGATCTATAGCAATCGGGATAAAATTATCTTTAAGCAGTTGAACGACTTCAGGATTTTTAAATGTGGACTCACGGTCCAGCACACCATTATTTCACGTACAAGCCATGGGATGACCATCCATGGCCCAAATGAAAATTAATTTGTTTTGATCAATCGCGTCATTTTGCCCATCAATGACTGATATCTTCCAAGGAATCGAACGCCAGGTTTCATTCGGATCAGGCTGTAATTGTTGATGTAATTTTTCAAATTCTTCATGAGTTAAAGACCAAGTAATTTGGCTAATTCCCAAGAAAATGAGCAGAAAGTATTTCATTTTTCTATTCTTTCATAGTCAATACCACTGTCAATAATTACCCCATTATTCTATTTATCTATTAGTACATTATATGGGGTAAAGAAATTCAGCTACGGAGCTTAATCTCTGAACGGGCGTGTCCATTTAATAACCCACCATTTAGGAAGCTTAATCCCGATATAAGATGCGGGTATCTGAACGAACCCTTTATAAAAATGATTTATTCTAATCGTGTTTTTTCTTTGCTTCGACCATGACACTGCAGTGAGTGTTAACCCGCATATAAAATAAACACAGAATATAGCTAAGAGTATTTTACATAATACCTTCTTCACTTCGTTTATCGAATAGCTTCTCTTATCAAATCAACTTCCTCAACTTTTCAATTCCAATAATTTTTTACACTTATTTCGCTACTAATCATTCACCTAAGAGGCTTAGCATCCGTACAAGCAAGTGGTAAAAGAATTGTATTTTTATAAGAATGCATAAGTTCAGAGAATTAAATCATTTCCTCCATTACCATCCAAAAGCGACTAAGTAAGTAAATATGAAGAACCTACTATTGCCATACATTCTTCTCGCTTCGTCACTGATAACTTTCGAATCAACAGCAAAATCTCCGCCTAACATTGTCTTCATCTTGAGCGATGACCAGGCCTGGACGGATTATGGTTTCATGGGTCACCCTGAAATCAAGACACCGTACCTTGATGAATTAGCCCGTCAAAGCCTCGTTTTCGAACGTGGGTACGTAGCTGCTCCACTGTGCCGCCCATCATTAGCATCAATGCTTACCGGACTCTATCCCTTTCAGCACGGCATCACAGGAAACGATGTTGACGGACCGAACCGGAGAGCCGAACTAGATGTGCCTGTACGTAAGCAATTTTATACTCATCAAAATTTCGTTAGAATTCTCACAAATAATGGCTATCTAGCTCACCAGTCCGGCAAATGGTGGGAAGGATCATGGAAAGACGGTGACTTCACGCATGGCATGACACACGGGGACCCGGCCCGGGGAGGACGACACGGAGATGCGGGCCTTACGATCGGCCGTAAATCGATGCAACCAGTCAAGGAGTTCATTGATATGGCCATTGAAAAGCAACGACCATTCCTGACATGGTATGCCCCTTTTCTACCTCACACTCCCCACAATCCCCCGGCACAGCTATTGAAAAAATACATCATGCCCGGACGCTCAAAGGATGAGGCTAAATACTTTGCGATGTGCGAATGGTTTGATAGCACTTGCGGAGAACTGCTCAATTATCTGGATAAGAAAGAGATCAGAGAAAATACATTGGTTATCTATATCTGCGATAATGGATGGGCTGCCGCCAGCACCAACAAAGATGATCCGGCTCAAAAACTCTGGAAGGGATACGCTCAGCGCTCCAAGAGCTCACCTTTTGAAAAGGGTATCCGCACACCAATCATGTTATCTTGGCCTGAACAAATTAAAAAGGAACGTGCACAGGACCTGGCTCATGCCATTGACCTTTTTCCCACTATTGCCGCAGCTGCCGGGCTAAAATTGACAGTAAAGTTGCCCGGCATAAATCTACTCGATAGGCAGGCAAGAGCGAAACGCAAGCATGTCTTTGGCGTTTGTCATTCTGTTTATAACATGAGCCCCGGCAATCCTGACGGGACCCTGCAATACCTCTGGTGCGTCGAAGATGAATGGAAACTCCTTCTTCGCTACAGTGGGCTGGACACAACGCGCTACAAGCAACTACACATCTGGGACAAGGAACCCACGAGACTCTACAATTTAAAGAACGATCCTCATGAAAAAAACGAGTTATCCGCGATGCACCCTGAAATCGTCAAACGCCTAAGAAAGAGAATTCACAAATGGCATCTTGTCCCATGATCCTTGACCACGAAGAATGAGTTAAAGGAGCATTGGAAAAAGTCCAGAAATGTAGTAAACATACGGCGTGATAAGATCGCAGTGCATTGCCGTATCCTTTTTTCTTTTCAGTTCGTTTTGTGCCTTAAGTCAACAACTCATTAACAAGACACTGAGGATTGACGGGACTACTAGAGAGTACCTTGTCTATCTACCATCGAATTTTGATAGCTCTGAATCGATCCCAGTGCTGTTCTGCTTCCATGGTGGCGACATGTACGCCGAATCCATGATGCGCTTCACTGCCGATTTCCGTTCACTCGCAGATGCAAATCAGTTCATTGCGGTCTATCCCCAAGGCTTAGTCACCAATTCAAAAGGTGAAAGTTCGACTACTTGGAATTATGAGGGACCCTATGATAATGGGACAGACGAAATAGGATTTGCTGAAGCCATGATAGATGACCTCGTAGCAGATCATTCCGTTGATCCTGACAGGATATATGCTTGTGGTTTTTCACAAGGTGGAAATCTGATGTGGGACTACGCTAGCTTACTTGGCAATCGCTTTGCTGCGATAGCCTCTGTCGCCGCTAGTATGTGGGAATGGACCTATAAGGATTTTTCACCAACTAGCCGTACAGGAATCCTTACTATTCATGGAACTAACGACTCATATAATCCATACAATGGTAACCAGTATTCGATTTCGATAAACCAACTCAATGAGTATTGGGTTTCTATTAACGGTTCCCAGTCTTCGCCCTCTACTAATCAATTCAGTAGAGATGTTACACGTTATCTGTGGGCCGAAGCTGAAGGCTGTCATACAGTCGAGCATTATCGGGTTCAGGAAGGATTTCATGATTGGCCCCCCTTCTCGGAACAAGTCATATGGGATTTTGTCTCTCAATATAATATCGACGGCTTAATTGGCTGCGGTGATCCCGTGGAACTGATCATCAACGCTTATGACTCTTCTAGTAAGGAACTCACAGTCACTATAAAAAATCTCCGTCCTGGAACGTTTGAACTACGCAAGTCAACTGGAGGACCCTTTGAACCCTTGAGACCCGGACTTGACATTGATCGCAATGTTGTTTTCCCATTAACTATCAAAAACGTAAACGATGAGGCACTACTTCTTCAAGTGTGGGAAAAGCTCTAAACGTAAGGTTCAGAAAAAATTCCTTGGGGTAGAATCGCCAGACGTGACTTGTTTCATTCCCGATAATTTTGCACCTGATGCACCTTCCAAAAAAGCCTATGACTTCGATCCGTATTCCTACACATGGATTAACAGAAAAACCGAAAAAAAATCCCTGGAGAGTAAAAACATTTGGTTTTTACATTGACCTTATCTTCCTTTCCTCTTGACTCGGCACCCCGTGGACAGCTTCAATTCTCCCATGTTCCGAATTCTTTTCATCTTTTCTCTCACCTTGGTATTTACCTTAACGTCCCTGCCCACTGAGGCAGCCAAAGACAAACCTAACTTCATTATCATCTTCACAGATGATCAGGGATACGGAGACCTCGGCTGCTTCGGATCAACTAAGATCAAGACTCCAAACATCGACCGGATGGCCAAGGAAGGCCGACGCTTTACTAATTTTATGGTAGCATCCCCAGTCTGCACACCCTCGCGCGCAGCTTTACTGACTGGGTGCTACCCAAAGCGCGTCGGCATGCACCAACACGTGCTCTTTCCATCTTCTACTAAGGGACTAAATCCCACAGAACACACCATCGCTGATCACCTAAAGAGCCAAGGTTACGCCACTGCCGCCTTCGGTAAGTGGCACCTCGGACATCACCCTGAGACTCTCCCTCAAAAGAACGGCTTCGATACCTACTTTGGAATTCCCTACTCCAATGACATGAATCACCCTGATAACAAGGGCAAGCCTCCGGGCCGGTCCCCAGGCATGGACGCTCTCTGGAAGGACCCCAAGTCCACTCTCACCAAATGGAATACCCCGCTAATGGAAAACGAAAAAATCGTGGAACTGCCCGTTGACCAGCGCACAGTCACTCGCCGTTACACTCAGAAAGCCATCGATTTCATCACAACTAACCAAAAAAATCCTTTTTTTGTCTACTTGCCGCATTCAATGCCCCACATTCCTCTGTACGTTCCTGATGAGGTTCGCGATCCGAATCCCCTGAACGCATACACAAACACCATCGAACACATCGATGCTGAGGTTGGACGACTCATGGATAAAATACGTGAACTGGGCCTCTCAAAGAATACCTATGTAATCTACACAACGGACAATGGTCCTTGGTTACCCTTCAAGCACCATGGCGGCAGCGCGGGCCCCCTCCGTGACGGCAAAGGCTCAACCTTTGAGGGCGGCCAACGTGTCCCCTGCGTAATGTGGGCACCCGGACGCATCCCCGCAGGAACCGAATGCCACGAACTTATGGGAACCATCGACTTATTGCCCACGATCGCAGCCCTGACCGGCACTTCACTCCCCACCGATCAGAAAATTGACGGCCTAAACGCTTCGGCTCTGCTTACGCAGAACGCCAAATCTCCACGCAATGAATTTCTTTACTATACTTCCCGAGGCGATATTCAGGGTTTACGGCAAGGCAAATGGAAACTCCTAGTGAAAAAGAAAAAAAAGCCAAGGAACGCAGGTAAAAACTGGAAAGCTCCTGCCCCTGAAATTCTCCTTTTTGACCTCATCGCAGACATGGGTGAACAGAAAAATCTGGCCAAGGAGAATCCAAAAAAGGTTAATGAACTCACTGCTCGCATGGATGAATTGGACGCTGAGATCGGCAAAAATGCTCGTACTCCATGGCACAAATCAAAATAAGTGAAGAAGGTTCACCGTAGTTTACTGACAATGAACCTATAATTGATAACGGAAGTATTTTATTGGGTCATCGATCAGCAATAAAAGCACCATTAAAGGACTTCTGTAAATAGAGCCTTGGCTACTTAACTCTGTCAGCTTTTGCTAGATAGTCAGGATCGATATCCACACCAATTCCGTGGCCGTTAGGTGCGGTCATTGATCCGTTTTTGATCGTGATCTTGTCGCCTGTTGATTCCCAAGGAAAATCATCCGTCAATCCCTTGTATTCCTGATGTGGCCCAGGATTTGGACAACATGTGGCGTAGATTCCCATGTAAAGAAATCCAAGGCCACCTCCGGAAATGTGCGGCGTACAATCAAAGCCCTTGAGGGCTGCCATCTGAGCAACGCGTAGTGAGCGGATCAGGCCACCGTAATAAAAAAGGTCAGGCTGGAAGATGCGGACACCACTATTTTCAACCATCCATTTAAAGCGCCACTGGCTACTCTCCTGTTCTCCCCATGCGATGGGAATATCCAATGCGTCAGCGACTCGTTTCGTTTCATCAAGGTAATCGAAGGGCACCGGTTCCTCATAAAATGCATACTTGTTTGCCTCCAGTATTTTTCCAACTTCGATAGCCTTTTTCACTGAGAGATAGGAACTGTTTGCATCTGCGTAAAGAGTGCATCGTTCGCCCAAGGATTCAGCGACCATTGAAATTAATTTCTCGGTGCGACCGGGAATCCCATCGATCACTTTCATCCGTCCTCCAATTTTGAACTTTAATGCTTTGGCATCGATGTTATTTACTGATTTTATGATACGGCGCAAAGATTCCTTGGGACTTTTAGAGCGATGATTATTGGCGATATAAAGATCAATTTGCTTGCGTCGCGGTCCGCCCAACAGATCCGACGCCGAACACTTAGCGACTTTTCCTAGGAGATCGAGGATCGCAAATTCGGCTGCTGCGAGTTGAATCCAGAACAGTTGTCCCTGCATCTTGTAATTACTGCCACTGAGAAAAACCTCATCTACCAAATGATCCAGATCCCGTGCATCTTTTCCACGCATGTAGGGTGCTATCACCTTAGTGAAGACGTTTTGGCTTAGCACCATCTTGCTAGGATGCCCAACTGACCAGCCCTCAGCGCCATCTTTAGAGCGAGCTCGAATGAACCAATTCCCACTCCGTTCATACAATTCAAGCGACTCTATAATAACCGGGTCAGGAAGGCGGTCACGCTGAATTAAGGGTTTGAATGTTCCAATCGGATCTGCAGACTTACTGTGAGCTTGAGGTAATCCTCCCATCAAAAAAGAGGTCGCAGAGATACTTGTGGAAAAGAGAAAACTTCGCCGTTTCATGGATGCCATGAAAGTATGATAGAACGGAACGGTGATCCTATAAAGGCGAAAACAAATGCACGGATTTTATCGGTTATTATTCAAAGTTAGAAAAATTCAAACGACAATAATCGCTCCCAATCCCGACTCGATTGCTAGTGAATTATGAACGTTCAACCTTGATCCCTTAGTCCTTAGTCCTTAGCCTTGAGCAATGAAGAAATCTTTTCCTGATCCAGTAGATGTAGCTAAGATTGCCGCTCTTCTTCGAAAGAATGAAGGGTATCACGACTTGGTAGATGAGGCCTATGAGTTATTAGTCAAAGCGGATGAATATTGCAAAGCTCAACAGAATAAGAATCCAGATGAGGATGATGGTTAGCCTTGAGGCATTCTAACCCAAAGCCATCGAACATTAGCAGCAGCTAATTTTCCACTACTCGAAAAGCATATGTCCTTGCGGAAGGATCACTTATCCAAAGCAAAGCGGTAGAACTTCTTGCCCTCTTTAAGCTGAATAGTTTTGGTGATTTTATCGCCAGTATTTTGCCAAGTCTTCAAGTCATTACTCTCCTCAATATTAAAAGAGATTGTGGCGGTCCCCTTATCAGCACTAATTATCACAGATCCATTTCTGGCATCCTGCAACTGTTCAATAGTTGGTCTTTGAACGAGCTGGCTAATTTCCATTTGTAGCCTAGTTATTTGCGATTCTAAGTTAGCGATTATTTCAGGTGATCTTCTGTCTTCATTATCACCGACTCCATCATTATCAAAATCAGCAATCTCACTAGGGTCGTTTGACCTCCTTCGGCAAGACAAGACTAAATGAGATCGAAGGCCTTGCCCACGAGTTTCACAATGCTGGCGAACTCTTTGGCATCACGGCTCTTGCGCCCCGCCCCTAGGCCGTCGATGTCAGGAGTCGTGAGCAGCCATTCCGCATTTTCGGGAAATACAGCCCCTCCATAGATGATGGGAATGGGATCAACGGCCTCAAAACCATAGCGATCAGTAAGCCATTGGCGCATAAAGGTGGCGCGTTCAGCGATGTATTCAGGGGGCGCTGGCTCCTCAGCGCCAATCGCCCACTCCGGTTCGTAGACCATGACAGCCCGATTGATCTGATCGGCAGTGATGCCCTTCATCACCGTTTCCATACGCTCGACAAGATCGTTGCTGGGTGTTCCTTTTTCGGTCTCGGATTCACCTACGAGAATGATGGGGCGCATGCCGCTTTCATAAACGGCGTGCAGTTCGCGATTCAATTCCTCGTCGGGCTTATTCATGCGAACCTTCATTTCCCAGTGCCCAACCATACAGAATGCACATCCAGCATCAGCAAGCAATCGAGCAGACACCTCACCGCTGTGCTCTGGATCGGGATAAGCCGAAGAATTCTGGGCACCTGGATCGATGAGCGGCAGTTCCTTAACGGCTTCTGAGATAGTCGACATTGCGGTTGTAGGTGCGCAGAGAATTACTTGTAGCTGGCCAATTAGACTGCCCATCTCCAACTCAAATTGCGATGCAAAAACGCGACATTCCTCAAGGGTCATCGCCATCTTCCAATTGGCGATCGAAATAGGAATTCGTCGGGCCGTAGTCGCAGGCTTGGTTTCCATTATCTTTAAAGAGTAAAGTCTATCTAGTAATGTATCAACTTTGTATCAAGTGGCCGCGGCAGAAAGGAGGCAGGCGGTAAGCCTTAGCCCTCATGATTCACTAGTTCATGATCAGTTGTTCGGGAATTATTGGGTCAGGGTGCGAGGGTCATTGCTAAAATATTGTTTTCGACCTTAAGATGCTGCACATTGAATGATCACAAAATTCTAGAAAATACGACTAATGAAATTCAAGAACATGTTTTTAATCCTCGGGTTCACGATGATCAAGTCAGTTTCGCAAGGAGGAGAACAACCAAATATCGTTATCATCCTGACCGATGATCAGGGCTATGCGGATATCAGCTTCAATCCCGATCACCCTGAGGAAGTCTCGACTCCTCATATGGATGAACTGGCAAGGGAAGGGGTATTTTTCTCGCAAGCCTACACTAGTGGGCACGTGTGCTCACCAACCCGTGCGGGCCTGATGCTGGGTCGCTACCAACAGCGGGTAGGAGTTTATACTGCCGGTGATGGTGGCCGCGGATTTGATCCGGAACTGCCGATTTTTCCGACTTTTTTGCCTAATGAATATACTAGTACTGCAATCGGAAAGTGGCATCTGGGACTCGACGAGGATTTTCCGGAACTCAAGTGGCATGCCTTGAATAGGGGATTCAGCGAGTGTTACAAGTTTATGGGCAGGGGTGGTCACGATTACTTTAAACTGCAAGGGGTAAAGGGCAACGATTACGCTCCAATCTACCGCAATAAAAAACGACTCACCGACAATGAATATAAAGGCTACATGACGACGCGCCTTACCGAAGAGGCGGTGGATTTTATCGACAGAAAAAAAGCGGACCCGTTCTTCCTATATCTTGCCTATAATGCGGTACACGCTCCGGCACAGGCACCGAAGGAGGACATCGAGAGATACCAGAAAAAATTTCCTCAGATATCCGAGAAACGCGCAACGCTCATGGCCATGCTTCACCACCTTGACCTTGGAGTCGGCGCTGTGGTTAAAAAGCTCAAAGACGAAAATTTGTGGCAAAACACACTGCTGTTTTTCCTGACAGATAATGGTGGCTCCAAGGCAATGGAAGCAAATAACGGCATTCTGCGCGGTTTTAAAGGAAGCCTCCATGAGGGAGGTATAAGGACACCTTGGATAATCAGCTGGCCTGAGAAATTCAAGGGCGGACGCACCATTAATACACCGGTCAATTCCATTGACATCCTGCCCACGGCAATTGATGCCACCGACACCAAGGTTCCAGAAGGAACCCAATTTGACGGCAAGAGCATTTTGCCGCTAATCACCGGTCAATCAGACTCCCATCACACGAACATGTTCTGGAACAGCGGACCCCCGAAGGGAGAATGGGCAGTACGTCAGGGCAACTGGAAAGTTCACGGATTGAAGGAAAAATATAGTCTATTTAATCTTGTTGCGGATCCCTCCGAAACTCAAGACCTCGCCGCAGAGAATCCTGTAAAGGCACGCGAACTCTTCGATCTTCATAAAAATTGGCTCAAGACGATGGTTCAATCTGCCGGTACCGGACAAGCTTCGCTATTACCTGCTGATGACGCGAAAGACAAAAAAAATCCGCGGGAGCTTAAAAGAGAACAAAAACGTGAAGAGCGCAGAAAAATGCGTAAACAAAACAAAAACAAACCTCAAGCAAAGACGCCAAACGTCCTGTTCATCGTGTGCGATGACCTGAATACGCATGTCGCACCATCGGGATACAGATTGATTCAAACTCCCGCTTTGGATGATTTAGCCGCAAATTCCATGACGTTCCGCCGTGCCTATTGTCAGTATCCTGTTTGCGGACCTTCACGCGCCTCATTCCTCAGTGGATTGTATCCCGAAACGACAGGAGTCCTTAACAACACTGCGGACATTCGGCAATCCCGTCCGGACAGTGTTTCCATGCCGGAACAATTCAAAGCCAACGGCTACTGGACCGCTAGCGTAGGAAAGATTTTCCATTCAACACGTCATCAACAAGGCGAAGTTGCTTGGCATGAACAAATTATGTTTCAGAATGACGAATTGCCTCTGATAACGAGGGCACGGCAAACTTATGAAGCTAAAAATGGTTCAGTCGATTTGCGTGCTAACCGGAAAAACTGGAAAGCCCACGTGCAGAAACTCTCAACGCAGACTAGAGGACAAACGCCACCAGGGTACGGGCCAACGGGACTAAAGGATGAACAGCACAAAGACGGCAAAAATGTAAGGCAAATCATAAGTTGGTTCGATCAGAAAAAATATGGGGAGAAACCTTTCTTCATTGCATGTGGAATTCAAAAACCACATGTGCCCTTTCTGGCTCCACAAAAGTACTTTGACCAGTATCCCCTGAAAGAATTAAAGTTTCCTCTAAGCCCCGCTAATGACTGGAAAGACATCCCAGCGCTTGCCATGGTGAAACGGTTCCAATCTTTTGGTTTCGAGATGAGTCGCGAAAACGACAGTTTGCGAAGGGAATACACTCAGGCCTACCATGCGTGTATCTCTTATGTTGATGCACAACTTGGAATACTATTTAAGGCCCTGCATGACCACAATCTTTGGGAGAATACCATCGTGATATTCACCTCGGATCATGGGTACCATCTCGGCGAGCATTTCATGTGGGGAAAGGTCACCCTCTTTGAGGAATGCGCCAGAGTACCGCTAATTATTCGTGTTCCCGGATTGACCCGTAAAGGAACAACCACCAATGCTCTGGTTGAACTTGTGGACTTTCACCCGACCTTGCTTGAACTCTGCGGACTACAGTCAAAGAGCTCCATGCAGGGAAAGAGCTTTGTACCACTTTTGCGTGACCCTGATTCTCCAGGAAAAAAATATGCCTATACCGTCGTCAGTCGGGGCACAAAACTGGGTCGATCAATTCGCACAAATGACTGGCGCTATGCTGAATGGGGAGAATCGGCGATGGCTGAACTATACAATCTGAAGGATGATCCTCAGGAATACACAAACCTTGCCGGAAAACCGACATTTAAAACACAACTTGGAAAAATGAAACAATTCCTTGCCGAAGCTCAAAAAGCAGCCGGAACTCTCAACTGAACAAAGCCTTCAGATGATTAAAGTCATCGAAATGACCCACTTTCTACAAAGCGCGTTCCACCACACCTGCCTTTATCCAATAATCTCACTATGAAATTCCTTCTCTTATTTTCGCTCTTCTGTTTGTCGGCAATGGTTGCCACAGTCGCTCGTGGAGATCGTCCTAATATTATAATGTTTTTGATCGACGATCAGAATCCATCAAGTATAGCTGCCTTTGGGGGCGATACCTACACTCCCAATCTCGACCGCATGGCAAAGGAAGGAATGAAGTTTACTCGTGCTTACGTCAGTAGCTCGGTTTGTACGCCTTCTCGATACAGCTTCCTAACCGGTCGTTTTGCTGGCAACTCGCATAGCAAACTATACGCCGAAGCGGTCGGCGATAAAAAGAATCAGGGACTTCCCAATTTCAATGTTGCACTGGAACGCGACAAAATGAACGTTGGGAATGTTCTACGTGAAGCTGGGTATACCACCGGATTTGTTGGAAAATTCCACCTGACTTCCAAATTAGATTTTCCGGAGTTCTACAAAGGCAAAGAGAGATGGATAGACATTCCCAAAAACGCTAGCCCTGGGCCTGAAACCTCGGCTCAATTCAGACACAACGAACGCTGGATGCGTCGTTACCTCAAAACGCTGGGCTTCTCTTGGGCGAAGAACGTCTACCCGCAAAATACGCCTTCGCCCTATTCCGTGCACAACCCAGAGTGGACGACGGTGGCAGCTCTTGAATTCATAGAACAGAATAAGGACGGCCCCTTTTACCTTCATCTTTGCAGCACCTTGCTGCACGGGCCGGATCGGTCCTGGCGAAAATCCATGGATCATCCGCTTATTACAGGGGAGGGGGAAGTTGAAAGCCTTCCGGAGGTCATGACACCTCGTGCAGAGCTTCTCAAAACAATCACTGAAAAAGGTTTCGACCCCGACAGCCATGTGGCTGGTGAAGCGTGGATCGACGATTCACTCGGGGCGATTTTTCGGAAACTTAAAGAACTCGGAATCGATGACAACACGCTGGTGATTTTTGCGCCGGATCACGGTCGCGATGGTAAAGCATCCGTCTTTTCACACGGAAGTTGTCAAGTGCCCATGATCATGCGTTGGCCAAGAGGAATCACCGCAGGGCAGGTTTGTGAAGGGCTCGTCCAGAATATCGATCTTGTCCCAACTTTCTTCGAACTAGGTAAAGCGGAAAAGCCGAAGTCTTACCGGATCGATGGACAGAGTCTCACCCGTCTTTTTAAAAACGGAAAAGCCAAAGACTGGCGGGATCATCTTTATCTCGAAATGGGAGCTGCGCGGGCAACGGTCACAAAAGACTGGTCCTACATTGCCGTTCGCTACACTAAAGAACAAATCGCTGCCATCAAGAGAGTCACGCCGCAAAACTTACCTAGAGCCATGTCCTACATTGGACGTCTGGGTATCGGAGTTAGGGGGGCAGAACGCCCCGGCTTCTTTGACGAAGATCAACTCTACGATTTGAAGAAAGATCCAAAGGAAATGAAAAATCTTGCTTATAATAAATCGCAAGCTACTCGCATTAAAGAGATGCGTTATTTCATGCGGAAGGACCTCGAAGTCATTGGCCGTCCATTTGGAGAGTTTATCCTAGGAGGGAATGCTGCGAAACCCGGCCAAATCGACAAACAGATTGAAATTGTTAAAAAACTTATAATCAAGGGTAAAACAGTAACGGTCCCTGAAGGTTTGAAGAAAAGTTTGGAATCTACTAACGAACAAGTTCCGGACGAGAAAGCGAAACGGAAAGCGAAACGTGAAGCACGTAGAAAGACTCGCGAAGAAGCCAAAAAATAACCCCTGAACCCCGCACCCTGATCTATGACCGATGTGCCTCGAAAGAGAGTCACTGATTCATTGAAAATGGAACACCGTTAAGGGTTCAAAAAAGAGGCATGATGTTGTACAAAGTGTTGTACTCCCCTCTTATTATCGCTAGATTTAGGTACGCCTTATTTGAACTGGTAACCGAAGACCCTGTCTATACAGAGTTTGTAAATGGAGCCGGCTTCCGGATTCGAACCGGAGACCTACTGATTACAAATCAGTTGCTCTACCAACTGAGCTAAGCCGGCATCTACATTGAGATGGGCGTAGAATCTCCTATTATTTCAGATTTTTTCAACAAGAAAAACATCATCGAGGGAACTCAAACTACTTAGGCTCTTCAGGTTTGGGTTTTTCTTCTTTTGGAGAGTTCTTTTTCTCCTGAGGAAAAGAGATATTTCCGTCATAATCAATTACAACAAACTTCATCTCCATAGCATTTTTGGCTATTTCTTTGGGAATAGGTTTTCCGACCGCTTTATCCTTGCGAATTTGCTCAGCAACTTTCTTGCTAAACCTCACGACCATGACTCCCCAGTCATCCTCAATCGATGACCCTTTAACCATAGCGTTAAGGTAAAATTCTTCTGACTGTTTCCATCCAAATTTTTCCTCCACGGCCTTGAATGCAAGTTGTGGTATTCCCACTTGCCGCGCAATAGCGGTAAAATATTGATCAGGATCAGAGTACTCCTCAATCGGCTTCACTCCTTCGATCTTAGTCTTATATATTTTCTCAAAGAACTGAACCGTTCCTCTCTCTGGCTCTTTTTCATCGCAACCATAAGCCACCAAAAAAGAGTTAATTATAAAAAACGATAGAGCAATTAGAGGCATCTTTATATTTTTCTCTTAAGTCTCTGTCTTAACGGTATAATAATTGTATTCATTTCCCGTCTCACCTTGTAAGTATTTTTTGTTATCTGCATCGGGCCACCCTGAAACAACCTCTAATACTCCATCGTAATTTTTGACTAAACCTTGTACGTTTTTTATATCGGATGGAAATATTTCAGAAAATGCGCCACCAATAATCGTTATCGCGTACCCAGAAACGTCGCTTTTGATAGATTCACGATCCCCCGCTTCATTGGTCACTTCAATAAATTGCTTACCTGTAAAGCGAATATCAAAACCTCCGATTGCACCTAGACCTAAACTTTTTGGCTCTTCAAAGGATTCCCGAGTAAGCCCATAAACGGTCAGATCCCCCTTCCCCTTAACGTGAAGAATGGCCCATATATCCTCAAGGGTAACATCCTCATTATATCCTAACTCCTTAATTTCAAGCTCAGGGATCTTTTCCAGCTCCGCCTTAATGTCCTTGTATTCGGCCCAGTAACCAGGCCCGACAAATGTATACCAAAGCCAAAAAAGAAGCAGACAAGGAAACAAAAATACGATTATTAAAAATCTTTTCATCTCTTAATAAATTCTAATGGTTTTAGGGCATCTTAATTTTACTAATGTCGTGAATGCCTCCACCAGGATTTGGATCCTTATATTTAAGATCATATGTTTGTAATTTTGGCTTCTTGAGAACGATGCCTCCTGAATAATCTATTTTTTTTGAAAAAGGAGGCTCATTATAAATCGCAGTTATATAAATCACACCATTCTTCTCAGCCCACTCCACATCATGAAATATCTGGGCAGAATGCACAATCTGCGTCTTGAAAGAGATAGGAATAAACACATCTTCTTTTCCAACTTTTTTTGCATCACCGACAATGATTCCATCTTCAGCAAAGAACGATCTGGGTTTCTTATCTAGGCAACTCGTTAGACATAGAGAAATAACTATTAAAGCGATAGTGGGATATATTCTCATCATTTAAATCTCTATTGGGTGTAGGTGTGAACATAGATTAGGTCGTTCGCATCATCAATAGCCATCCAGCCATTATAGCGCCCAAAATAAGTCTTGGTTTCGTATAATCTAAGTTCCATAAATTTTTCTTTTGCTAGCCACCATTTATTGGGAATTTCAGGAGAAGAAAATCCCGTCACTCCGTTGTAAGGCTCCTTTAAATTTTGCGACCACTTCTTTGCCTCCTCTTTAGGCACTTTGATTAAAGCAAAAAACAAAAAATCAGAAGGGCCCACACCAGCAAATAGGTGCCCGTCTCCTATCCGAGTCTCAATGTAATGAGCGTCCAGAATTTCTGAAGGGACTTCGGAAAGAGGTTCAATGATTTTGTTCATCACGGCGACCCTTTCCTCGAGCCCTAAACCAAAAGAATCCAGAACGGGATTTTCAGTAACATTACATCCGGCCAGAAAAAGAATCAGAAAGAAACTGCCGATAATTTGAGCAATCATTGGGTAATTATTAATAAATAAAAATGAATAACATCTTAATAACGTTTAGGGATTATCTATTGTTAGAAAGAAATAATAATTGGCTGCCCCCCAATAGGGTCAGTCATATCATCGATCGAAAGACTTTAACGGTCAGGCTTTGATGAGCTGACTAACGTGACTCTCGACAGCGTCCCCAAGCCCATTCACATTGTATCCTCCCTCAAGCATAGACACGAGCCTCCCGTCCGAATACTTATGAGCAACGTCAAGGAGGACCTTCGTCAACTCGATGAAATTATCATCAGTGAGCCTGAAATGACCGAGAGGGTCCCCTAGCCTAGAATCAAAACCGGCCGATATCAGAACAAGATCAGGTTTAAATTTTTTCATTGCCTCCATGAAGTCTTCACTGAAAAAAGGTCCCAACTCCTTGAACCCTGAACCGGCGGGCATGGGCCGATTCATAGTTGATCCTTCACCTTTATCTTTACCGGTCTCATTGTGTGCACCAGTGCCTGGGTACCATGGTGACTGATGTATACTAAAATAAAAGACCGAACCGTCATCATAAAAAATGTCCTGAGTCCCGTTACCATGATGAACGTCCCAATCAATAATAGCCACCTTCTCGGCCCCGTGCTTGGATTGGGCGTAACGGGCAGCAACGGCCACATTATTAAAAATGCAGAAACCCATTCCACGATCCGCAGTGGCATGATGGCCTGGTGGTCGGACCGCACAAAATGCATTGTTACACTTTTTATCAAAAACGTTATCGATTGCGTTGAGTACTGAACCTGTGGCCTGCAACGCTACCTTGAATGATTCCTTGCCTACGTTCGTGTCACCCGTACTTAACTCTTTTTTACCTTCGGAAATGTCCTTCCTCACGGTGTCTAAATACTGAGCAGTGTGGGAGCCTAGGATCTCGGAATCTGTTGCATCCCTCAGATCAATTTTTAAACACTTCTCAGGAATGCCACCTTCATTAAGAGCCTCAGTAATGGCGCGGTACCGCGCCACCGATTCTGGATGACCAGGGCCAGTTTCATGACGTTTGAACACCGGATCCAGTAGTAGAGCAGTCTTTGCCATATTCAGATTCTAATTCAAAATCATAGAACTGACCAGAATGATCCTCAAAGCCTAGCAGAATCGCTTGCACATGAGCATCTTAAACCGGATAGTGCTCATCGTTTACAAGAGAAGTGGAAGAAAAAGGAAAACAACTGCGAATTGGTCTTGCCGGTCTAGGTAACGTCGGAACCGGCGTGTACAAGAACCTGCTCAAGAATCAGGAGCTGTTGAGTGAGAGAACCGGAACGACTCTCGTGGTAACAAAGATTGCGGTCAGGGACATTAACCGGAAACGGGACATCGAAGTCCCTAAAGAACTAATCACCTCGGACTGGAACGAATTAATCGAAGACCCTAACATCGATGTTATTGTGGAATTGATCGGAGGCGTGGACGAAGCCTTCAAGCTAATCAGCGGAGCGCTAAATGCAAAAAAGGCCGTCGTCACAGGAAATAAAGCAGTGCTCGCAGAACGTGGTAAGGAACTGATTGAGCTTTCAGAAAAACAAAATGCTCCGCTCTACTGTGAGGCAGCCGTTGCAGGAGGGATACCAATCATCAAAGCGGTGAAGGAAGCACTCATTGGAAACAGGATAGGATCGATCTACGGAATCATCAATGGGACCTCCAACTATATTCTAACAAGAATGAACTCGGCAGGCATTGAATTCTCTGAAGCCCTCGAAGAAGCAACAGAAAAGGGATACGCCGAGGCCGACCCTTCGTTGGACATCAATGGTTGGGACGCTGGTCATAAGGCCATCATTCTCGGATGGTTATCCTATGGGCAATGGCTGAGGACAGAGGAGGTTTCAGTGATAGGAATCGAGGACATTTCCTTGGACGATGTCGCCTTCGCAAATGAACTAGGATATGAGATCAAGCTGCTAGGAGTTATAAGGCAAGCAGACAACGATGAACGTATTGAGGTCCGAGTCTCTCCCAATCTGATCCCTAAAGACCATATCCTTTCCTCAGTGGACGGTGTCTTTAACGCAGTCGCCGTGCACGGCGACGTGGTAGGGGAAACATTATTCTACGGAAGCGGAGCTGGACAGGACGCGACTTCGAGTGCCGTAATCAGCGATCTGGCCGACGCTGCGGAAAATATCAATAATCGGGTAGGATGCACTGGATTTGTACCAAAAGGAGAGTTCGGTACTGTGCTGCCGCTTTCTGAAACGATCTCACAATACTACTTGCGATTAAGCGTTGCTGATAGGCCAGGTGTACTTGCAAAAATCGCAACCATTACGGCAAATAATGATGTGGGAATACTTTCAGTAATTCAACCTGAGCCGGAATCATCCACAGAGCACATTCCTCTTGTACTGCTCCTGCATGATGCCAGTTACGGAACCGTTCAGACCGCACTTAAATCCATACTGGAACTCGACACGGTAGAGCCTGAACACACGCTCCTACGCGTGGAAACATTGGAACAATAAACCATTTAATAGCCTTGCGATTCCTTTCGACAAGAGGTTCGGCTCCTCCGCTTAATTTTACTGATGCGTTTGCCGCAGGACTCGCACCGGACGGAGGGCTCTATGTTCCAGAAAGGCTCCCATCGATTCAAGGACTCCTAGAAAAAGGACCTACGCGGTACCCTGAACTGGCAGCAGAATTCTTTCAATTGTTCGACGATGATCATTCAGCAGAACAGATCAATGAACTCTTCGAAAAATCATACTCAAGTTTTGAAGACCCTGGAAACGCAGCACCACTGATCGAACTGAGCAATGATATATACGTGCTAGAACTATTTCATGGACCAACGTTCGCTTTCAAAGATTTTGGACTTCAACTCGTTGGCAACATGTTCGAAGAACAGATAGCAAGAACAGGAAAAGCAATTAACGTCCTAGGAGCAACTTCAGGGGACACGGGATCAGCAGCCATTCATGGTCTCGCTGACAAGGAAGGTGCCCGAGTCTTTGTCCTGTATCCGGATGGAAGAATTTCAGATATCCAAGAACGTCAAATGACATGCACCGGATCTGATAATATTTTTCCTATAGCCATTGAAGGATCTTTCGATGACGCACAAAGGATAGTGAAGGACCTTTTCGAAGACCTCAATTTTAAGGAAAGGGCCCGTCTCTCAGCAGTGAATTCCATTAATCTAGCCAGAATATTAGCCCAATGCATTTATTACATTCACGCATACATGCAATTACCCGATAAGAGTAAGGGGCATGTACGTTACGTTGTAC
>CACJBM010000018.1 GCA_902591645.1 uncultured Verrucomicrobiota bacterium
GAATTGGTTGCTCGGTGTAAGACTGAGTTACCTTACGACGTTACTGCATACCGAGAACTGTTGAGGCGCCATGAACCTTTAGTCTATAGAAGTTGTTTAAAAATGCTCGGTTCTGTTCAAGATGCTGAAGAAGCTTGCCAAGATGCATTCTTGCAGGTGTTTCATAAAATTGATCAATTCGAAGGCCGCTCAGCTTTTAAGACTTGGCTTTATCGTATCGTCTATAATCGTTGCATTGAGACCCGTAGAAGAGATGCTCGTCGCAGTGAGAATCATGCGAAGCTGGTAGAAGAAATGACACAGGATGAAATTGCCCGCGAAGATCCTGAAATGAAAAATGCACTGACCGGAAAAGTTCATGAAGTCATAGCCAAGATGAGCGGTGAAGATTGTCGCCTCGTAACACTAAGATATGTTTCCGGGCTAAGCCTTCAGGAAATATCTGATGTTCTTGAAATCGGGTTGAGCGCTACTAAGATGAGATTATATCGTGCGCAGGAGAAATTTAAGGAAATCTATAATGATTTGGATACTGGGGAGGAGCTAGAAGAGGCATGATAAGTGATGCACAATTTCTTGAGCAGGATGCGCAAATCCTAAATATTTTTAAGGAGGAAGGTTCACCCTTAGATGGTGCCCAAATTGATTCTGAAGCAGCTAGGGTGCCGCGAGATTTAACTATTGAAGATTTAAAAAGGATTGACCGAATTGTTCAAAAAGCAAAATTCAGTGTCGTCGCGAAACATTCTATTAGTTTTCTATTTAAAACGATTGGGGTGGGTACAGCTGAATTGGCTTTAGCGTTTGTTGGCGCAGCCAAAAGTGCAAATTTAACTAACGGCTCAGCGAATACCGAAGAGCACGAAAATGATCGTGTAGATAACGAATAATTGATTAACCTTTAATAAAAGACCAATGATGACCTTGCTAGCTCAAGCCGCACCAGAGACCCAGAAGAGTTGGGGTAATTCTCTATTAGTTCAATTGAATCAAATGGTTGATGAATTTACGGCTTTCATACCGAAATTACTGACCGCCATTATTCTTTTATTAGTTGGGGTAATTATTTCAACTCTCGTAGCACGAGGGACACGGTTCCTGTTAGAAAAGTTTGGTGGTCTGTTAAAGGAGAAATTTGAAAATAACCAAATTATTCAGAGATCAGGTTTTTCGGGGATCTTTGTTCGTGCGAATACTCATGCACCTTTTTCAATTATTGTGAGTAAGAGCCTTTTTTGGATTCTTATAATCATGTTCTTGAGTTCTTCTGCTCGATCACTTGGGC
Organism: uncultured Verrucomicrobiota bacterium; assembly: GCA_902591645.1. The sequence continues at coordinate 1,286 of CACJBM010000018.1, forward strand.
TTGAGCAGATTTCAGCACCTCTGAGTGGATTAGTGAGTTTCTTGCCTCAGGCCATTACGGCTCTGATTATATCAGTAGCTGGTTTTATTATAGGAGACCTTGTCAGAGGCTTTGTGATTAATGGAGCCAAGAAAGTAGGCCTCGATTATGCTGGTGCTTTGGCGAACCTCGTCTATGCCTTCATATTGGTTCTGGTCATGACGATAGCTATTGATACTTTAGGTGTAGATACGACTCTTATACGACATACTGTTGAGATATTATTGCTTGGAGCTGCCATCGCTACGGCGCTTGCTCTTGGGCTCGGGATGCGCCCCTTAGCACAGAATATTGTTTCTGGAGTCTATGCTAGGGACCTTTATCCGGTCGGAACTAAAATAAAATTCAAGGGAAATGAAGAGCTCGAAGGTAAAGTGGTGTCAGTTGGCCCAGTAACAACCCAGATAGAGACGGATTCGAACAATTCAGTGAATATTCCGAATAGTTCGATCGTTACTGAGATTGTTGAGGCTGAAAAAAATAAAACCAGTAAAATAAGCGATTCCGAATAGGTTGAGAATGTGACTCTAAGGTTCTTGAACACATGGAACGATAATAGCTTCGCTCATGCCATGGATGATTTTCTTGTCAGAAGGCACTAGCGTTGCCATGACTCCTCCAAGCTCTGCTTTGCAATTTGAGGAATTTTCGTCACTTAGAAAATAATACGGACAGATCCTTGCTCTCACATCAACTGATAGACTCTTTTCCGTTACCTCATCCCAATAACTATGTTCGAAGACGCGCGCTTTCTTGAACCTTTGCATGATCCATGGCCTGTCAGGAAAATCATTTGTGGCTAATTCGATGGTTTCTTTCCATTCATTTGCAGGCATGTCGCTACCGATTCGAACGCTACGACTTCCCCAAGCCAATTCTGAGAATCCGCTGATTTTCATTACTAAATTTCTTTCCTTTTGCGAAAATTCCGCAAGCTGATGCCAATCATTGATACCTAAATTTGGCAATTCTGCATGATGAGGTATTGGGCTTGGATCTATTATCCAGCTGAAGGGAAAATAATCAGATAATCGTTTTAAATGACTTTGCCTTATTTGTGCTGACCAGTAGTTCAGCAGAGGTCGTGAATGAAACAAAGCGCTCCACATTTTTTCTTCCAAGTGTGGTTTGAATGGAGGAGTAATGTCGATTTGATTATTTGCTGCGGCTTCAAATAAATCATTAGCTGAGGGTATATTCTCAAGATCAAAAAGCTCAAAGAAACGATAAACGGCCCGATCGCTTATTTGGTACTTTTCTACATCGAGAACATTGAAGTTAATTGAACTGAAACGACCATTGAGCTCTGAGGATAACCATTCCATTTCAGGGCGATATTCAGAGGATTCTTGACTTATCAGGATATCGGCTCCTTGCGGTAGTATAGAGGCAAAGCCATCCAGCATTCCCGTTGAAGCACCTAAAACATCATAACCTAAAGATGAGTAGGTTTGGTTTAACCAGGCCGTAAGGCCGATTCCTCCAGGGACACTGTCAAGTTCAGTGATTGCAAAGCCATCCTCAGTCCATATCAGATCAGGGCGAATAATCCTGGGCAAAGAGTGATTAAAGGTTTTATGGCGGCCCTTTTCAATTAGGTCGGCAGGTTTACCTGCATCAAGATAAGAGCACACCCAGTGCGGTGCTTTGTTTTTGACGCTCTGATTATAAATTGTATTGGAAGCTTTAAGAAAATTGGCCAATAGATGACCGAGAGAATTGAGTTCCTTTGTGATTTTCTTTGGTAGAGCAAGTGGCTCTGAGGATATTCTCCATTTCTTATTTGCGAAGAGACCTGATTCCGGAAAAGCCTTTCGAATGGCATTAATCCGTTCCTTGGCAGTGGCATTTGCAGTTGCCCCTAGGGTTGTCATTTTTGAGTGATAATAAATGTATAGAAGTGCATTACTTCATGCTTCGCAGGGCAGCACGAATTAACTCGTCAGAATTAATCGGCTCTGTGTTTGAGTCTGCAATTTTATTGACTGCTTTAATTGCCTCACTTTGTTTATAACCTAGAGAAATTAATGCGAGTACCGCGTCATTAATGATTCCTTTCACTCCATGAGATTCTTCTTTAGCTGCGGTCCAGACTGCCGTAACTCCGACCTTATCTTTTAATTCAAGAATTATACGCTCAGCTGTTTTCTTTCCCAGGCCACTGATTTTTGAGAGAATGGGAGTATCTCCGTGAATCACGGCATTCTTAAACTGGTCAACGGACATCCCACTTAATACTGCTAGTCCAAGTTTTGGACCGATTCCAGACACACGAGTGATTAGTAAACGGAACAGGTCCCTTTCGTCATTAGTGGCAAAACCATAGAGTGTCTGCTCCTGTTCCCGGACATGCATGTGAGTTAGTATGCGGACCTTTTCTCCTATGGATGGCATCGTATCACTTGTGGAGAGCGGCACTAAAACCTCATAGCCTAACCCGCTAACATCGATGGTTAACCTTCCGGGAAGAAGTTCCGCTAAACAACCGTCTAGATAAGTGATCATAAGAATTAAAGGAAAAGAGCAATATGAATATCGCAATAACCTTTTTTATATTCATTCAATAGCTTGTCTTGATCATTGGCATATTAATGAGAAAAGTTACTAGATGAGCTATTGTCATAGCGTTGGTTTAATTCTGATATGTTTATTTTTTGTATGTGTTTCTGATGCAGAAGATAAGATTGATTCTAGGGACTCTAATTTTAAGAAGCAAAAGCATTTGCTTCTTATTGAGCCACGCAGCATGAGATCACCAGTTTCCATGATTATTCCAGGAGCACGGAACACAGTCTATAGTGCAGGATACATGGGTTCATTAGGCGTTATTCACTACAAAGCTGAAGAATTTCGAAGGAATTTTAAATATGGTTGGAAACAATTTCGTGAACATGCACTTAATGATGCAGCTAAACATTTAGAGAAAATAAGTCCTGTACTGATAAAAAATCCTGAAAATAAAGTTGAATATGCATTGATCCAATCACAGAACCCTTTGACTTCCAGCACGATTATTTTGCCTCAATTTCGCAAAAAATTTAAAGATCTTCTAGGTCCGGAATTGTTAGTAATTGTGCCTAATCGATCGACAATTTTAGTTTTTTCCGGTTCTGAAAATAATTTAAATTTCTATAAAAAAACATTCATTAATATGTTTAAAGATTCAATTTACCCGGTTAGCAGGGAAATATTCAGAATTAATGGCAGTGGTATTCGAGTTATTGGTGATTATGGGGCTAAATAAATTAAAATTATTCAATAATTCAAAAGAAACTGGCATTTTTTGATAATTGGGGTATAATACGCGCCCTCAACCGCGGAGTATTACTTCCATTGCACCATTCTGGGTCAAAATTCATGGTAATGTGACGCGGTTGTGATAAAATAAATCAAATATGGCTACAACACGCAGAACCCGGTTTTCCCGGAGAATCCCTGATCACGTAACCGATGAATTGGTTGTTGTGCTCAAAGAAAATGATGAGGCTTTACAGTTTAATAATCTTTTTGAACTCGTATATGAGAACCTCAAAGAAAAGAATGCCGTCAGCGGCGGAGAAGAGATGCTTCGTCTTCGGGCTTACGAAAAGCTTCAGAATCTTGTTACTAGAGGATTAGTAGAAAAAAGCGGGAAGGCTTACAAGGGCCTAGAAGGCATTGAACAAGCTTCTAGTGCTTATGTTGCTGCTCAACAAGCTAAGCAGCAAGCTTAGCAAGTGATTCATCTTTTTTGAAAGGGGGCTACCGTTTGGTGGCCCTCTTTTATTTTATAAAGGAAGTACTGAATTTCGTCTTGAACCGTGGGACAAATAATAGGATTGTTTGAGTCAATCCCAATAAAGAAATGTTAGATCAATATTTGCCAGTACTTTTGCAATTGAGTGTTGCTACTGGTTTTGCCGTATCCACTCTATTAGTTAGTGTTCTTTTGGGTAAGAGTGCAAAAAGTAACGCTATTAAAGATAGCGCTTATGAGTGTGGGATGCTTCCTATTGGAGATGATAAGCCAAGATTTAGCGTGAAATTTTATGTCATTGCGATGCTCTTTGTGATTTTCGATATTGAAGTTGTTTTTATGTATCCGTGGGCCGTTACCTTTAAGAATTTCTTGGCAAATGGTCAAGCGGCGATGGTATTCTGGAGCATGTCAGGGTTCGTGGGAATCCTTCTAGTAGCCTATCTCTATGCATTGAAAAAAGGCGCGCTTAGCTGGAAGTCCTGAGTTCTGTTTCTAACCACTGAGCAGTGAATAGCATTTCCTCTTCAGTAATTGTAAAGGATGGAGCTAACGCGATTACATGACCGTCGGGTCCATCTGCTAATATTATTAGTCCAGACCTGAGTGCACTAGGTATAATTCTTGAAGCAAGTGGCCCGTTTGGATTGTTATCATGATCAATTATTTCTAGACCCAGCATCAGCCCCATGCCACGAACTGATCCTTTTGGCGTGGATTCAATATTTTCTAGGAGTTCTTTGAAACGGTTACCTTTATGAGTGACTTCTGATGAGATTTCCGGATCCGAATGTATTTCTAGAGAAGCCAAAGCCATGGCACATCCTGCAGGATGGCCAAGATAAGTCGAAGTATGGATTGCTTCTCCATCCGACTCTGGCCAGTGGTCCATTATGGTAGCTTTGCCTGTGCATGCAGAAATCGGGAAGCCTCCCGAGAGGGCCTTACCCAGACAAATAATATCAGGAATCACTTCCCAGTGCTCGCATGCAAAGAGCTTACCGGTACGGTTTAGGCCAGTGTAAATCTCATCAATAATTAATAAGGCATTATATTCATCACACAAATTACGTAACGAAGGAAGAAAATCATTTTCCGGTACCACTTTACCTCCCCTACCCAGGATAGGCTCAACGATAATTGCACCAATACTTTCATTTAATAAAGTATCTTTTACCTGATCGAGACCGCGATTTCCATAGGGAACAATCTTTCCGAAGTCAGATAGTTGTTTGATAAAGGGATCCTTGAACCTTGGCATTGCACCGGCAGATAGGCTGCCAAATCCCGTCCCATGATAGCAACCTTCGAAACTAATAACTCCAGACTTTCCGGTAGCTAGTGAGGCAGTCTTAAGGGCGCTTTCAATTGATTCGGATCCTGAAGAGTTGAGTATTGTTTTAGCTTTTTTTCCTGTCCAACGCTCAAAAGTTATTGAACTTAGCTTTTTACAAAGATTCACTTTTTGCGAGGTCGGGTGAACATCCCCCATCCCATGCATTAATTGCATGGACTGTTCATTGAATGCGGTGATTAATTCTGGGCATGAATGACCAAGGGAAGATACTGCGAAAGCGCTGGTAAGATCTATGAAGCGGTTACCGTCGACATCCCAAACGTTTGTATTCTTTGCTCTGTCCCAGAATATAGGAAAATCTTTTGAAACATAAGTGATGTTTCGCGATTCATATTGGTGCAGATTTTCTGCAAGGGCCCGCGATTTAGGTCCTGGTATTTCGGTGATGATTTCTGGGAGCATGGAGACACACAAGTTTCTTTAGTGCCTTCCATCCAAAGGACTCAGAGCTTAATTAATAATATAAGATTAGTGGGCCTTACAGAATTCTTCTAAACGGTCCAGTCCTTCCTTAATGATGGGCAAGCTAGCAGCATAGCTGATACGGATACTGTGATCATTTCCAAACGCGACACCAGGGACCGTGGCGACCTGCATGCGGCTAAGTAATTTCTCAGCAAAGTTGACTGATTTAATCCCTGTTTTTTCAATGTTAATTAGAAAATAAAATGCACCGTCAGGTTCGATCGTGGAAACATTTGCTATACTATTTAAGCGTCCAAGAACGTACTGACGACGGATATTATATTCTTCAACCATGTCAGTGATTTCAGATTGGTCCCCGGTCAGTGCGGCAATGGCACCGTACTGAGCGAATGTAGTGGGATTTGAGGTGCTATGGCTTTGAATAGTATCAATAGCATCAGCGATTTCCTTAGTAGCCGCGGTGTACCCTAAACGCCAACCTGTCATTGAGTAGGCTTTAGAGAATCCATTAATAGTAATAGTTAGTTTACGGATCTCATCACTGATCGATCCGATGCTGACGTGTTCAGACTCTCCATAAATTAATTTTTCGTAGATTTCGTCAGAAAGTATGAGGATATCCTCCGAAGCTGCTACTTCTCCTATAGCAGCCAATTCTTCTCTTGTGTAGACAGCACCAGTGGGATTATTCGGAGAATTAATAATAATCATTTTTGTTGATCCCGTCATAGCATCATCAAATTCCTGAGCTGTTATTTTCCAATTATTTTCCTGCTTGGTCTCAACAAAGACAGGCTCAGCTCCAACGGCTCTGACCATTTCTGGATAACTGGTCCAATATGGGGCTGGAATGATGACTTCATCACCAGCGTCGCAACATGACATTATTGCGTTGAAACAGGAGTGCTTTGCGCCGCAGTTAACTACTATTTCGTTAGGTTCATAGTTTAATTGGTTCTCTTCTCTAAGTTTTTTGGCGAGTCCTTTACGAAGTGCTAAAAGGCCAGCGACGGCAGTATATTTGGTTTGCCCGTCTTGAAGAGCATCAATGGCTGCTGACTTAATGTGCTGAGGCGTATCAAAGTCCGGTTCTCCAGCGCCTAAGTTACATACATCAATTCCTTCTTCGCGCATTTGCTTTGCTTGACTTGTGATGGACAGCGTGAGGGACGGTGAAAGATCTGCTATTGTTTCTGCTATAAATTCCATGATATTTTAGAGCTTCTTTTTAGGAGGTTTTGAATTGAAGGGTATAGTTTACAAATAAAAAAGGCTTCCGCTTACGGAAGCCTTCGGGGCTAATAAATGGTCTGTCGAGCTTCCGCCACAGCGTTTGGCGGAGTTCTCTTCTAGCGCATTGAAAACTAGATTCAAGTTAAAAGTACAAAATTGCCAATCTTAAAGGACAATCTGAACGGCTGAACTGGCCTTAATCGCTTTATCCTTGGCATTCTCGAGAGATTCTCCACGCGCAATAGCAACTCCTAAGCGGCGGCGACCAGAAATACTGGGTTTACCGAATAAACGAATTTGAGTATCAGGTTCATCTAATGCTTCAGAGATATTATTAAACATGATTTCTTCTGAGTTCCCTTCACCAAGTATTACGCTGGATGCTGATGGGCCATGCTGATTAATGTTGGGGATGGGAAGACCAAGAATGGCTCGAGCATGCAGGGCAAACTGTGAAAGATCCTGAGAAATTAGTGTAACGAGTCCCGTATCGTGAGGCCGAGGTGAAACTTCGCTAAAAATCACATCATCGCCTTTGATAAATAATTCAACGCCAAATATACCATGCCCTCCTAGCCCTGAAGTGATCTGTTCAGCCATTCGCTTAGCTTCTTCAGATGCGGCATCAGACATGGGCTGAGGTTGCCAGCTTTGACGGTAGTCACCGTCCGTTTGTACATGCCCGATAGGTTCACAGAATGAGGTGCCATTACAGTGACGCACAGTGAGCTGAGTAATTTCATAATCAAAATCTACAAATCCTTCGACGATTACTTTTCCAGCCCCTGCCCTTCCTCCTTCTTGAGCGTATTGCCAAGCACTGTCAATTTGGTCTGAGGATTCTATAGTACTTTGCCCTTTTCCTGATGAACTCATAATAGGCTTAACGACACAAGGGATACCAATTTCCTCGACTGCCAAATCAAATTCTTCTTTGCTAGCAGCAAATTTGTAAGGCGATGTTTTTAGTTGAAGATCCTCAGCAGCGAGTCGGCGAATGCCTTCGCGATTCATTGTGAGTTTTGTTGCTCTTGCCGTAGGTATAACATTAAACCCTTCACTTTCGAGTTCTACTAGAGTGTCCGTTGCAATGGCTTCGACTTCAGGAACTATCAAGTGAGGTTTTTCTTTTTCCAGAACGGCTCTTAACTCATCAGCATTTAGCATATCGATATTGTAGGATCGATGAGCTACCTGCATGGCCGGTGCATTGTCATAACTGTCAATGGCAATGACTTCACATCCGTACCGTTGCAGTTCAATTACCACTTCTTTTCCGAGTTCCCCTGATCCACAAAGCGCGACTCGAGTAGCATTAGATGTTAGTGGTGTACCAATGTTCATAATCTTAATGAAAATATTTTCTTTCTGAGTCTTATGGATTAAATGCAATTCCGACAATCACAATCTTTTGTAAAGGGGTTTCAGAATCGTAGTGATGAATTCTCTAAAATGATCAATTTATTGTTTTTGTTACATGCGAATTCGCAGTCCTTTGACTAGAATCGATCGGCAATAAAGCCACAATAGACCTAAATTGTAGAACTTATTACTATATAAAAAAGCGGTCCCCTCAATGAGAAGACCGCTTTTTGTTTTGATATGTATCCGTAACTTAGAATTCGATTGATTCTTCTTCCTCTTCTTGATCGTCTCCGCTCAGAGCATTTTTCACTGATTGTTCAATTTCGGCGTACATTTTTTCATCTGCTTTTAATGCATCCTTAGTCGCGTCCCTTCCCTGGCCAAGTTGTTCACCTTTGTAGCTAAACCATGACCCACGCTTAAGTAATATTCCATGTTCGAGTGCAAGGTCGAGAAGCGAACCGACTGCTGAAATTCCTTCATTATACATAATGTCAAACTCAGCTTCGGTGAATGGAGGAGCGACCTTATTTTTTACTACCTTGAGCCGTGTGCGATTTCCTGAGACTGTTCCATCTGTGTTTTTGATGGCTCCTATTCTACGAATATCAACGCGAACAGAACTATAGAATTTTAGAGCTCTGCCACCAGGTGTTGTTTCAGGGTTACCAAACATGACACCGATTTTTTCCCTAATTTGATTTGTGAAAATGCAGGTCGTTCTGGCCTTAGCAATGATCGATGTTAATTTTCTCATTGCAGCACTCATTAGTCTTGCTTGCGCTCCGACTGTTGAATCTCCAATTTCACCATCGAGTTCTTGTTTTGTGACCAGAGCAGCTACTGAATCTAATACGATTACATCTAATGCATTCGATCTTACGAGAGTTTCTACAATTCGCAGAGCCTCTTCCCCAGAACTGGGTTGTGACACTAATAAATTGTCCATATTAACACCCAATTTTTTTGCATATTGCGGATCAAGTGCGTGCTCTACATCAACGAATGCTGCCAACCCGCCATTCTTTTGAGCCTGCGCGATAGCTGTTAATGTGAGTGTTGTTTTTCCGGAAGATTCTGGACCATATATTTCAACGATTCTTCCCCTTGGAAATCCTCCAACACCAAGTGCTCGATCTATCAGTAAGTTACCGGTCGGAATGACATCTACATCGACTCGGTATTCATCTCCCATTCTTATGATCGAGCCTTCGCCATAATCTTTCTGAATTTGTTGGATGGCCAGATCCAGATTTTTTGCTCTCATCGAAGCCACTTTAGCGGCTGCGGGATCTTCCTTAGCTTTGGTATTTGTTTTTTTCGTGTCTGGCACCTCTTTTTTAGTATTTGTTTTGGGTGTCGAATCTGTCTTTTTATTAGGTATAGCTATTGCAGGCATATTTTAACGTATTATGTAATTTAGTGAACATATATACAGTGTTCAAAAATACAGTTACGGCAAGTAATTTATTCCTAAAATTTCAGATTTCCTTATATTTTAGCCAAATTAGCTCTGATATTCAATCCTCAACTATCGCTTATAGACCAATAAAAGAATTTTTACTGTTCTTTTTTAACGAATGAACTGCTCGAGCGTTTGAAAATAGATATTTGCCATTTGAAATATTTGCCAGATCACGACAATCACAATCAGTAAGTACGCTACCTTTGGAAAAATGACTCCCATTTTTTTTGAGGAGGATTCGGCCTCGTCAGTAAAAACAGATGCCCATTTTTTGAGCTCAACATCGAGTGTGCCAGATTCTTCACTTGTTATGTAGGCTCGAGCAAAAACGGGAGGAAAATTATTAGGTTCGTTTGCGAGGACCGGGCCCACTGGATTACCTGCATCAATACTGGGCAGAATTTTTTCTTTTGTGCATCGAAGTATTCGACCACTTGCGGAAGCTTCTGCAGCGGCAAGAATAGAAGATGAAACGCTATGGCTAGAAATGAGATAAGTGCGTAGAATCTCTGTAAATCGTGACAGTGCAAAGGATTTACGCACTTTTCCAAGGATAGGGATTCTATTTAAAAAAGCATCAAGAGATGGAGATCTTTGCGCTTTCCGGTTAGCGGCTTGAAATCCAAAATAAAAAATTATGCCGATCGAATAAACAATCAGCAAGGTCGTGAGAACATTCATTGCTTCGCTTGCAAAGTCCCGGCTCTGCGCCGTTTTAGCTAGTGCAAGTAGAATGATTCCAAAGTGCAATAATAAGACCGGATAAATTAGACCGGCTTTGATCTTTTTTTGAATGCTTTGTTTTAGATTAAAATATCGCGATAGATGATTAAAAATTTCTGGTATTTTCCCGGATTTTTCTCCTGCATTAATGAGAGATATTTCTAATGGACTGAGCCCGGAAGAGAGGGAATTGATGGTTTCCGTCAGTGATTTTTTTGATTCGATACCAGTGATTATTTCCTTCAGGAAATTTGCTTGTCTGCTGGGAGGTCGTGTGTCCAGTATGGTTTCAGCTGCATTATTTATGGGAAAACCTGCTTCAGAAAGTTTTGCTAGTTCGCTGTAAAGAAGGTACTTGTCGCGGTCGTTCAGCATGGCGAAAACAATTTTTCTGTTTTACTATTCATTAATCTGGTCAGTGTGGCTAACTGATTTTTTATTATGAGTGATATTAATGTCGAAAAGGATATTGGCTTCATGAAGGTGGCATTGCGTGAAGCCATGAAAGGGAAGGGTCTTACTAGTCCTAATCCTGTCGTGGGTTGTATCATAGTGAAAGATGGGAAAATCATATCCAAAGGCTATCATCACAATGCAGGTTCACCACACGCAGAAGTTGAGGCTATTAATAAGGCTCCGGCTAAATATTTAAAAGGTTCAACACTTTATGTGACCCTTGAGCCGTGCTCTACTCATGGGAGGACTCCGCCCTGTGCTGATTTTATAGTTGATGCTGGTATTAAGCGGGTGGTTTACGGAACCAGGGATCCCAATCCTGTTCATCGGGGCAAAGCAAAAAGATTGTTAAAAAGAAAAGGCATCCATGTGACGGAAGGCATTTCACGGGAGAGCTGTACAGAATTAATCAGACCTTTCAGAAAATATATTACGACCGGTTTGCCTTGGGTGGTGGCAAAGGCGGGGATGAGTATTGACGGCCGCCTTACTAGGCCAGCAAAAGAGAGTCAATGGCTGACTAGTAAAGAGTCTATTGCGGACGCGCAAAAGATACGCGGAGAAGTGGATGCAATTATAGTAGGTGCTGGAACGGTCCGTGCAGATGACCCTAAACTAACTATCCGTGATCCAAATATTCTCAAACGAGGTAAAGAGCAGCCCTGGAGAGTGGTTCTTACTCGTAGTGGGAATTTGTCTGATAAGGCTAAGGTTTTTACTGATAGATTAAATGACAGGACTCTCTTATATGAGAGGAAGTCATTGAAAACAGTGTTGAAGGATTTGGCCGGCAAATATAATTGTATGAATGTTATGATCGAAGGAGGCGGTAAGTTATTAGGTGAGGCTTTCAGAAACCAGTTAGTTGATGAGGTCTGTTTCTATATTGCTCCTATAATTTGCGGGACTAAATGCACGCCAGTTGCGGATATTGCTTTTCCAAGTTCAGTGCAATTATTCGATAAGACGGTCAAGAGGATCGGTGAGGATTTGCGAGTTAGAGGATTAGTAAAGAACTAGATCCCGGCACCCATTCACCCTAGGGTGTTTATCATTTATTGATTCCCTTCAATCTTGCGGACCGCTTCTTGAAGTAATTCTTCATCCATATTTATTAGATTAGAGTCGTCAGGAAAATTTTCCTCTTTAACGTCTCTAATGTATTCAGTGAAGGCAGCGATACGCTCATTTTGTAATCTTTTATTTTCGGCGGAAAAGTTGCGATATGCTTTGGCGTGTCTGGGTAATCTTTCGTCGTAATCACCTAGGATATCGTCAGAAAAGAGGAATTGTGTATCGCACCCGGTTCCTGATCCTAAAGACATCAGCAACATCGTGGTTTTTGAACTCAGGTAAGTTGCCAATTGTTGTGGAATTACTTCAAATTCAGCTGCGTAGGCACCTGCATTTTCTAGCTCTTTCATCTGATCATAAAGGAGTTTTGCTTCGTTTACTGTTTTTCCAATGGCTCTGTAATTGGTCCATGTTACATGCCTTGGTATCATTCCAAGATGACCGACCACAGGAATTTTTTCAGCACACATTTTTTCTATTATCCTTATGCTTGCCGAGCAATAAACAGAACTTGCCCCAATTTCGAGAGCCTTGAATGAGACTCGAATAGCTTCTTCAGCACTTGCCATGCCATGAGGCGTTGCTACCGAAATAAAACTATTCGGGGCGGCTTTAATGATGCGAGGTAATCTTAACTGGGCTTCCATTGAGTCAAAACTACAGCTCATAAGGTCCACTCCTGCCTCTTCAGCAGCAGCAGCTTCTTCGGGCGATTTCACGTGAATGTGGGTCAGGCATCGAGTCCCTTTTAATTTTTGGAGGTCATAAACAGTATATTTTTTTCTAGGTCTTAGCATGGTCTCATTAATCCAATATTAGAGTGCGATACAATTAGCAACAGATAAACGATCATTACCTGATCTTTAATCTTTTCGATAATGCATGCTTACCCATTTACCTTTTCGATATATGATTGGATTGGTTAAGGATGTTTGTTGAGCAGTCTCGATAACACTATTTTCGTGTTCCCTTAGAATACCAGATAATATCAAGCTTCCACCGGGCGCTAATGCGCTGAATATCTTGGAAAGGTTTGAATTAAGGACATTCGCAAAAATATTAGCGGTAATGATGTCCCAGTACTTTTTTTTCTTTGGTTCCCATTCGAATAGATCCGCTTCATAAATAAATATATCGGCCGTTTTGTTTCTTAACATATTGCGTTTTGCGATATCGATGGCAGTCGAATCAAAATCAAAACATTCGACTATTGTTGAGCCAAGAATTTTTGCGGCGATAGCCAATATGCCTGTGCCTGTTCCGATATCACACAATGACCATTCTTTATTATTTTTTTTATGTTCTTTTGCTAGATCCACAAGTAACCGTAGACAAGTTGAAGTTGTTTCATGGTCTCCGGTCCCGAAAGCGAGCGCTGCCGGTATCGAAATCACATCACGATCTGCAAAGTGTTTACTGATTTTTTTAATCTCTGATTTGTTATTACTGTCGGTGATAATGAGTCGGTTCCGAATCTTTATTGGAGGACGTTCAGAAGAAGCGTTAAGTTTTGCCCAATCTTTAGTTATTAGTTTTGATAATTGCCCGCCAAATTCATTTAAGAGTTTTTGAGCGTCATTTTTATCATTACAATAAACTTCGATGCGGAAACTTTTTTTTCCTGGAATCTCAGTGATGACGGCATTGGTTTGAGATAGACCCAAGAACTGCTCTTCCAAAATCGACTGTTTGCTAACAGGACTCACCTTTGACCAAACAAACATCCTTTTCAGTTTACTGAGTTAACATAAAAAAGGCCCTTCATGAGGGCCTCTATTATGGAAAATGGAGCGGGTGATGAGATTCGAACTCACGACTTCAACCTTGGCAAGGTTGCGCTCTACCCCTGAGCTACACCCGCTTTTCCATGTGCGGGTAGGGAGTTTAGCCGTCCCGGGTCCGTCTTCAAGATTTTTTTGGGTTTCAAATAGCTATGGATTATCCAAATCAGTGAAGATTCACCTTAAAATCATGCAAATTAGGATAATGCCTAGCTTTTTAAGTAATTAAAATACTATGCAAATTTTCTAGGTTTGCGATGCACTAATGCATGGGCCTCGGAGTGATTTGTTATTTTCATTTCTTCTTGGTTCCAGATGAGTTTTTGACCATGAAAGCGGTTTGCAATATTGCCAAGCAATGTTGTTTCGGTGAGAGGAACTGCGAAGTCGAAATTAGAAGTGGTCTTATCCTTTCCAAGACAAGCATCAACAAATGAGTGGTAATGGCTTCGACCTTTGAGCTTGGGCCTAGTTAGTCCCTTGTTTCTTGAATAGGGAACCAACTGAGGACCACCTACATGAGGCAATAAGAGATTGCCGGTTTCTCCGATGAAGAGGCTCCCTCCGCCAGGAAGTTGCCGGTCATCTTTTTCAAATCCTGCCAATTTTCTTGGGGGCTTCTTTCCGCCATCGTACCATCGAACGGTGATTCTGTCTCCGGTTGTCCATTTAGTGCCTGGAAAATCATATTCGTAAGTTGCCCAGGCTGGCCAATTTTCGGTGTTCCATTTTTCATTTTGAGCCCAATCATCAGGTACTCCAGTCGCAATGACGCTTCCGGGCGCTGTGAGTTCAAGGGCTTTGAATGGTGAGTCCATGATATGACACATAAAATCACCTATTGGCCCGGTCCCAAAGTCCTGCCAACCACGCCAGTTAAAGGGATGATAGATCCCGTTTTTATATGGTCGTTCTGCAGCTACTCCGAGCCACTTATCCCAGTCCAAAGTTTTTGGGATCGGGTCAGCACCCGGAGGCCTGCCCTGACGAGGAAAAGATGCTCCAGACCATGCGTGCACTTCTTTTATCTTTCCGATGACTCCGCTCTGGATAAGCAGTACTGCCGAACGGTATTCGATGCTGGATTGTATCTGATTACCCATTTGGGTGACGACTCCTGCCTTCTTGGCAGCTTGTCCCATGGCCCGGGCTTCGGAAATTTCGTGAGCTAGTGGCTTCTCACAATATACATGCTTTCCCTTTTCCATTGCAGCGATGGCAACGCTCGCATGCATATGATCAGGTATAGCGACTTGCACTGAATCAATTTTATCACCCTCATTTGCAAGTAGTTCACGCCAGTCCTGATACTTGCGAGCGTTAGGGAATTTTGCAGCGGCCTTAGACATTCGTGCAGTGTCGACATCACAGATAGCAGTAACATTCACATTGGGATGAGAAGAGATGTTGCTCAGATCGCTCCAGCCCTGCCCATCACAGCCTACGACAGCGTGACTCAATTTAGAGTTTGGAGATGCAGAAGAAAGTAAATTTGGGATCACTGCCGGAGCAGTGGCCGCTAGTGATGATCTCTTGAGAAAGCGTCTGCGTGATGTTTGAATAGAAGGCATAAATAGATAATGTTATTAACAGACTTTATCTGCGAGAAAAATCGACCCCAAATGAATATGCCTACGAGTTGAAGTTATTACATTAAAAGCTATCATTTTAATTCTGAAACTGCATGTCCGACAAATTAGCTGAAATCATATCTTATAAGAGGCAAGAGATTGAGCCCCTGATCCAGAGAGCTGAAAAGCTCAGGTATGCGGCTTTGGAAAGGAATGAATTCAAGTCATTAGCTTCCGCAATAAATGTTGGTTCTGACAGGCTCGGGCTCATTGCTGAGGTCAAGAAGGCATCACCTTCTGCAGGTATAATTGCGGAGGATTTTGACCCTGTCATTCAGGCGAAGAAATATGCTGATGCTGGCGCTAGTGCTATTTCTGTTCTTACTGATGAAAAGTATTTCAAAGGGAAGTTGGAATACTTGACCCAGATACAACAGGTCGTTGATGTTCCGGTTCTGAGAAAAGATTTTATAGTTCATGAATCACAGATCTATGAGGCTTCAGTTGCTGGAGCTGATGCTATCCTTCTAATAGTTGCTGCTCTTAGTCAGGATGACCTCGAGAGGCTCTTTGATTGCGCTAACACCTATCAGTTGGAAGTTCTAATGGAAGTCCATGATTTACCTGAACTTGAGAGGGCTCTAGCAACTGATGTGAAAATTATTGGTGTCAATAATCGTAACCTGAAAACATTTGAGGTTGACCTAAAAAATACTGAATCCATTAGTGAGGAAGTGCCGGAAGATATTCTTTTCGTCAGTGAGAGTGGAATTAAAACGCCTCAGGATGCTTCTCTAGTTGCTAGCTGGGGAGCAGACGCAGTTCTGGTAGGTGAAACTCTAATGAGGGCCGATGATGTTGCTTCGACAGTCAAGGAGATCATGGAATCACCTGCATCTTAATTGGACTGAAACAGGCGTTTCAGAACTCTTAAACGGTTTGGTTTTGCTTTACTGCTCTTAGTAATTGTCTGATTCTCATGAACATAACAAAGATGCTTAGGGACCAGATCATGGGGTATCTTTTCGCGGTAAGTATTTCCTGATTTTTTGCAGTTCCTCCCTGGTAGTTGCCCACTTGTCCTGCAAAGAGTTAATTCGGTCATTGTAGCAGAACTGATCATCTCGTTTGCTGGATAACCGTACTTTTCACAAGCGAACATTATTCTTGTCCAGATCGGTAAGGCAACGTTACTTCCGTAAGCTCCAGAAATGATGCTCTGAGGCTCGTCGAGGCCTGCCCACACACCGCACGTGACTTTGTCAGTGAAGCCAACGAACCAAGTGTCCTTGAAGTCGTTCGTTGTACCTGTCTTTCCTCCTGCCGGTTTACGGAATCCGAGGGACCTTGCTCGGGCACCTGTACCGTTAGCCGATACTACTTTTTCAAGAATTTTTGAGGTGACTGCACAAGGGGCAGACGGCAATGCCGGGTAACTTTGTGCTGCTGCCCGATAGAAAACTTTTCCACTACTATCTTCAATATAATTGATAGTGAAGGCTGGGACTCGACCTCCATTATTAGGAAATACCGTGTATGCACTAGTCAAAGATTCTAGATCGCAATCGAGATTTCCTAGAAATAATTGGGGTGTTATTTTGTCATCATCAATATTTATACCAACGCTAGCAGCGGTCTTTGTAACAGATTTCATGCCAGCAATGTTACCGACCCTGACGGACATTGTGTTGCGTGATTTGATTAGGCCATAACTTGCACTTTGTAATCCCATCGATTTACGATCAGCATTTTTAGGGTTCCAAGCCACATCAATGCTTTTGATTTCCCCTTTTCTTAGTGGACCATCATCAATGAGTGATCCGGGCATGAGTCCTATGTTAAATGCGGCAGCGTAAACGAAAGGTTTGAATGCTGATCCGATTGGCCTCTTCGCTGTGGTTGCTCGGTTAAATAGTGAATGCTTGATGCTCCTGCCGCCTACAATGGCGAGTACTGCGCCGGTCTCATTATTGAGCAATACTGCAGCACCTTGAAGATAATTTGGAGTTCCTTTGGCTCCTCTTAGTTCGAATTGCTTTTTAGTTTGATGTTTATAACCGGGCCATTTTTCAATGGATAAAAGTCCTTCTTCAATTGCTCTTTCGGCTACCCTTTGAAGACGAAGATCGATACTGGTATAGATTTTGAGTCCGCCGTCTTCGGCATTTGACTCGCTCAGAGCATCATCCAAGTCCCTCCTAATAGCATCCAGTGCATAGCTGTTAATGGATTTTTTCTGAACGGGCCTTTGTTTTAAGACGCGAACGCGTTGAACCATCGCGTTTTTAAAATCTTTGTTCTGTATGGCTCCTTCAGAAAGCATTCTTTTGAGGACAGTTTTACGTTCTGAGTTAGCATCATCGTAATGACGGAAAGGTGAAAAACGATTAGGCCCACGGATAATGCCGGCCAACATTGCGGATTCACTTAGAGTCATCTCTGAGGCCCTTTTACCAAAGTAGGAGAGGCTTGCCATTTCAACGCCATATATGCCTGATCCAAAAAAGATTCTGTTCACATAAAATTCTAGTATCTGCTCTTTCGTGAAATTCTTTTCAATTCTGCGAGCTAGCATCACTTCGATTAATTTTCTATGAAGTGTTTTTTGGCTCATCAATTCTCGGAAGCTGTTCCTTGCTAGCTGCATTGTGATGGTACTTGCACCTTCTCGTTTGTTTCTAAAAACGTTGCGGTAAGCTGCTCTCAGAACGCCGGTAGGATCAATGCCTCCGTGTTCATAAAATCTTGCATCCTCTCGTATTAAGAGGGCCTTCACAAAGTGTTGGGATACTTGATGAATCGGAACGAACCTTGCTCCCGTGCCATGCAATTTACCAATTTCATTACCATGACAGTCAAAGACTACTGAGCTTCTAGGCATTCTCCCGAGTCTTTGCAGGTCATAATTCTTTGCCATTAAGGAGTAAACTCCAAGCACCACACCAATTCCTATGAGGGCAATGAGCCCGCACAGTGTTCCAAGCTTTAGGATGAGTCGGATCCTACCAAAGCGTTTAAGCTTTTTTTTGCGCATTAAAAATTGCCTTAATTTCAGGGGAAAAAGGGACCTTACGATCGTTTATATTTATAAAAATTCAAGATTTCATAATAAAAAAACAACTTCCAGAGGTTTTGCCGCAATTGGTCTTATCTTCATGGACGTGAGCTTGTAGTGGGACTCATAAAAGTGTCATAGTTTAAGAATGAAAACTTGTGCTTTTCTTTTTATTTTTCTGGGAACGCTTCCCCTATTAATTTCCTCTCCTCGGACTCTTCCCGAGGGGAGCGTGCTCGAAGACAAGAGGCTCTTGGCACTGAAGGATCTACATGGTTATTTCCCTTTTGAACCTCCCAAATCAGTCGAAGAATGGTCGCACCGTTCAGCGAAAATAAGACACCAACTAAGAGTAGCGGTTGGCCTTTATCCCGAACCCACTAAGTGTCCGTTAAATTCTGTTATCAGGGACAGGAAAGATCATGGCGACTTCACTGTTGAGAAAGTTTTCTTTGAAACATTGCCCGGTTATTACCTCACTGGAACATTGTACCGGCCCAAGGATTCCAACAAAAAACGACCTGGTGTCCTTTGTCCTCATGGGCACTGGAAAGATGCCCGTTTTTATGATGCTGGTGAAGTAAAAGCGAAGCAGCAGATAGATAAGGGAGCAGAATCAGATATTGAAAGTGCTCGTAATCCATATCAGGCCCGATGCGTTGGACTTGCCCGGCTAGGATGCACTGTTTTCCAATATGACATGATTGGCAATTCCGACAATCATCAGATCTCTTATGAGATTGCTCATAAGTTTGCAAAGCAGAGGCCGGCAATGATTTCAGAAAAGAAATGGGGGCTTTACAGTCCCCAAGCAGAGTCTCATCTGCAGAGCATCATGATGCTACAGACATGGAATTCAATTCGCGCCATAGATTTTATGCAGGGGCTTGAGGATGTTGACCCGGACCGTATAGCTGTGACCGGAGCGAGTGGAGGGGGAACACAAACTTTCATGGTTTCGGCTCTTGATCCGAGAGTCAAAGTTTCAATGCCTGCTGTGATGGTCTCGACTGCGATGCAGGGAGGGTGCACTTGCGAGAATGCTGCCCTTCTTCGTGTCAATGAAGGGAACATTGCGTTTGCTGCCTTATTTGCCCCTAAGCCACTGGGTCTGACTACAGCCAATGACTGGACCAAGGAAATGGCAATTAAAGGATTTCCTGATCTCAAGAAAACTTACCATGCCTTGGGTGCTCCTCAGAATGCTATGCTTCATAACCGTATTGAATTTGGGCACAATTATAATCTGCCTTCACGACAGGCTATGTATGGCTGGTTCAATAAGCATTTAGGCCTCGGATCCAAGGAGCCGCAAAATGAAAGGCCTCATGCTAGACTTAGTAAAGAAAAGCTGAGTGTTTGGGATAAGGAACACCCGATGCCTCCCGGAGGAGATGAATTTGAAGTCGGATTATTGCAATTACTCGCTAAGGACATCCAAAAGAAAGTCAAATCTGATCCAAAGATCGCACGCATTGGATGGGATGCTATTCTGGATTCGGACCTCGAAAGGTGTGTCGATGTTGAATGGGATCTCGTTGTTAAAAACCAACGAGATGGGTATTTGGAAATGGCCGGGATTATAAAGAATGTCACTTGTGGGGAGCAGGTTCCTGCAATCTTTCTTTATCCTGACGCAAATTGGAACAAGAGGGCAGTGATCTGGTTAAGCCGTTCAGGAAAGGATGGTCTGTATGAAGGTAATGAACTAAAAAAAGAAGTTAAAAAATTACTTCTCGATGGCAATGCAGTTTGCGGTATAGACCTTTTTATGCAGGGTGAATTCCTTAAGGACGGGAAAGAGTCTAAGGTCACAAGGCGAGTCAATAACAACCGGGAAGCCGCTGCTTATACTTTTGGTTATAATAGTACACTCTTTGTTCACCGGGTCCGAGATGTTCTTACAACAATTAAAATGATTAAGTCTGATAAGCATGGAGCCAGAGAAATTGATTTGGTTGGGATGCGCGGGGCAGGACATTGGGCAGCAGCAGCTAACTATGCTGCTCGGGGTGCAATTGATCGGGCCGTGATAGAGACTGGCGGATTTACATTTATAGGGATTAAAAGTATTCGTGATCCGGACTTCCTTCCCGGATCTTCAAGATATGGAGACATAGGAGCTCTGATCAATCATGCCAAGACCAAGCCTTGGGTAGTGGATTCGAAGGGTCTTCCTGATTGGATCAGGTCCTAGGATTATATATATCAGGAAGAGAAAATGACTGGCCCGTCACTTCTGAGAGAGCGAATTTTCTCAACACAGGCAATAATGATTTGAGAGGAATCTTCTATTTCCTGTTCCGTGTTCATTGAAGAGACGGATAACCGGACACTTGATAGTGCGCGCTCATCAGTATGCCCCATCGCTTTCATGATCCTTGATGGTTCCCTAGTTCCTGTGCTGCAAGCAGAACCGCTTGCGATGCAAAGACCCTTATCGTTTGCCAGAATTAACAGATCACCGGCATCAACGTTATCAAAGCTTAGATGAGAAGTGTTGGGTAAACGGAAACGGGAACACCCATTGCGGTGAGTTCCTTTGATATTGTTCATGAGACTCTTTTCTAAAGCATCACGTAGATGGCTTAGTTTTTCTTGTCCATGATCATTTAATCTTTCAGTGGCAAGTTCGGATGCTTTTCCTAATGCTACGATCTGTGCAACGGCTTCGGTCCCGGCTCTTTTCCCATTTTCCTGATTTCCTCCTATTAGTAATGGCTTGTAGGGTGCTCCGTTGCGCACATAAAGGGCGCCTACTCCTTTCGGCGCATGGAACTTATGACCAGATATCGAAAGGAAGTCGATGTTACTTGAGCTCACATCGATAGGGATTTTTCCTGCAGCATTCACTGCGTCTGTATGAAAGAGAGTTCCTGATTCTTTGGCGATTAATGAAGCCTCCTGAATCGGTTGGCAAACACCAGTTTCATTGTTTGCCCACATTATAGTTACTAGTGCAGTGTCTGGTCTGATCGCGGTCTTGAGATCCTCTAGACTGATAATTCCTTCCTCGTTCACCGGCAATTCAGTGACCTCTAGGCTTGGCAGGACTGCCTTTGCAAATGCAATGACAGCGGAATGCTCTATTGAAGTGGTAACGATGTGCCGTTTTTCAGGCATTGCCGTAATAGCTGAAAAGATTGCAGCATTATCGGACTCTGTTCCGCATGAAGTGAAAACGATTTCCTCAGAATCTGAATTCAAAAATTTAGCAACTTGATTGCGTGCATCTGTTACAGCTTTATAGCTTCTTCTGCCAAGGTCATATCCCGTTGAAGGATTTCCATATTCATCGTTCAGGAAAGGACTCATGGCCTTTGCAACTTCCGAATGAACTCGGGTCGTTGCATTGTTATCTAGATAAATCACAGGGTTCTTTTATATAAGAGATTTTATTTGGTAAGAATTATATTATCATTGGTCACTTGGTTCGAACGTTAAGTTCCCTTCGTCCAGAATAGATAAGGCTTCTCCGGCTAGGAACAATGAACCAACGATAAGAACGTGTCTATCTGAAGCCTCAGTTTTCTTGATGGCGTTTTGAACTGATTCTTCATATTCATTTGTTATATGACTAGGAATGAGTCGAGCAATGTCTTCTCGGCTAGCTAACTTTCTGGGCGTATTTGGCTGAGTACATATAAAATTTTCTGCTATTTGCGATATGACATTAATTAATGAATGGAGGTCCTTATTTGCTGCGGCTGCGAAAATAACGACCGGTTTAATCTCCCCATACACCTCTTTCCAGGTTTCTACTAGTGCCCTTGCTCCCTCGATGTTGTGGGCGCCATCAATTACGATGTCCTTTCCTCTCTTCTGGGGGAATTGGTCGAACCTTCCCCTCCATTTTGTTTGAGTTAGGCCTTTGACATAAGAATTTTGGTTGATTTGAAAGGGGCAATTCTCAAGGGCAGCAACTGCAAGAGCCGCATTTTGGAGTTGATGTTTGCCTCGAAGAGAAATGTTTTCCTGTTCACAGGACCCTTCAACGTAGAGGACACTTGTTCCCAATTCTTTGGCTCTTGAATCAAGAACTGCTTGCGCATCATTGTGCTGAGGGGCCGAGATTACTGGGACCCCCTCCTTAATGATGCCTGCTTTTTCTTGAGCAATCTCAGATATACTTTCACCTAGTATGTGCTGATGATCAAGACTGATAGGAGTAATTACACAGACAGAAGGTAAGATTGAGTTTGTTGAATCGAGTCTTCCTCCAAGACCCACTTCAACTACGGCCACATCCATTTTTTTTTCTGTGAACAGTTTGAATGCTAGGGCTGTCGTAATTTCAAAGAAGGTAGGAACCTCTTCCCATTCACTTACAAGCTCCTTTAGGTGAGTCAAACCTTTCGCAATTTCAATTTCGTTGGCTGGCCTTCCGTCTAACGAAATTCGTTCGCGGAAAGAAATAAGATGAGGCGAAGTGAAGAGACCCGTTCTATGACCAGAAGCTCTGAGTATCGAATCCATGAAGGCACAGGTTGATCCTTTTCCGTTCGTTCCAGCCACATGAATAATAGGCATTTCCGGGTCCGGGACCTTCAATTCATTGAGGAGTCTAATTATACTGGTTAGCCCCAGTTTAAT
This sequence comes from uncultured Verrucomicrobiota bacterium, assembly GCA_902591645.1. The sequence continues at coordinate 24,160 of CACJBM010000018.1, forward strand.
TCCTGATTCCTGTCGGCTATAGAGCCATCGGATAGATTCCGTATAGTCCATGACTAAGTTCCTAGACCAATTAAATAAAGATCAATTATGTGAGCAAGTAACCTAGGATACTTGCGAGCTTTTCACGTAACTCGCGTCGTTCCACAATCATGTCTACGAGACCATGTTCGTGCATGAATTCTGCTGTTTGAAAACCCTCAGGCAAGTCCTGATGAGTCGTTTCTTTGATGACTCTAGGGCCAGCGAATCCAATCATACAGCCAGGCTCTGCTAAAATTATATCTCCGAGTGTGGCGAAACTCGCAGTCACTCCTCCCGTAGTTGGATGAGTCAGAACGGAGATGAATGGTAGTCCTGCCCTGTCCAGAAGAGCTAATGCGCCGCTCGTCTTGGCCATTTGCATTAGGCTGAGAATGCCTTCATGCATTCGTGCCCCACCTGATGCCGATACAATAATGATTGCCGATTTTTCTTCAGTTGCCAATTCGATGGCACGGGTAATTTTTTCGCCGACCACAGAACCCATGCTGGCACCGAGGAACCGAAAGTCCATCACTCCTAAAATTACTGGATGGCCTATGATTTTGGCTCTTCCTGTGACAATCGCTTCGGGTAGGCCAGTTATTTTTTGGTACTTTGTAAGCTTATCCTTATAGCCTTTGAATTCGAGAGCATCCACACTCTTTATTTTCTTTTCGGTTTCTTCAAAGGTTCCAGGATCTGTAATCGATTCTATCCTTTCTTGAGAATTGAGAGTGAAATGAAAATTACATTCAGGACAGACTCTTAAATTTTTCTTCAGCTCCAATTCATGGATGACTTCGCCGCATCCTGAGCATTTTTGCCATAGCCCTTCGGGCACGTCGCGTTTCTTTTCGCCACTGCCTCTGAAAGCGGGTTTATTGAAAATGGGCATCTTTATACAATACTATTTCAGGACTCAGAATCTAACTTACCAAGGCACAGAGGACAACCCCCATTCGGTGCACCTTTAATTAGTTGGTAATTTCTTATTATGGGCCAATTGAACCTTATTTTTGCGCATTCCAAGCCAAATACTTGCGAGAGTACCTGTAAGAAAAACTCCACAAAAAGGGATCATCCCTTCCTTCAAGTCAGAGCCAATGTAGGGAAGTATAAGGTCATGGCCGTATTTTTTGGGTGCTAAGGAGTGGTAATCATAAGCTTTTATACAGAATACCCAGCCAGCGTGTAATCCCATGCATAACCATAAAGAGGATGTCCTTAGACGTGCCCATCCCAGAACGAGTCCGACCGCGAAAAGGGTTGCGAACCCCTTTGCAATGAAGATCGGATTATCGAATTGAGCGAAGATCTGACCGACGGTCCAGAACCCTGTCCCAAAGTAATGAATGTCCTGATCTGCGAGTCTTGCACAGTTGTGCGGAGGCTTTAAAAAATGAATTAGAGCAAAGAAGAAAGAGACAAAAATTAATGCATAGTAGGGTCTGGCCGTCCGCATCACTGCTCCAAGCAATAATCCACGAAAGAGAAATTCTTCAAGGACTGCTACCGCGAGTGCGGAAATGAGGAACTTCAAGAGCATCTTTTCTGAGAAAGTGTTCGTGGCATCGAAGATGCCAAGCTGCATGTAAATAATACCAAAAATTAACAGGATTCCCGAAGCCAGAACGAAACCGATTCCAAAATCTGTTTTCCAGTGGATGTTACGCTGCAGGCCCAGATGGCTTTTTTTCAGTTTAAGGGAACGTATCAAAGGATACATGCAGACCAATGCTCCTATGAGCATTGAACGATTAAAATATCTACCAAAGTGAGCATTATCTAATTTACCTTCCAGCCATTGTCCGGGCGATCCCATACTTTCAAGGACTCGGAACTGTACGAGTGCTTTGCAGCCATGGTATAGGAAAGGAGCCAGTGCCGCTCCGATAATTAATGAACAGACAAGCCAGGCCACTAATTTCAGTGCGTCAGATCGAATACTTTTTAACATTGCGGGTTAATTGCTACTAAAATGAAGTATCTGTGAAGCCCGATGACAAATCCTTTGTTGCAGTTTAAGATCTAAATATGAAAATTCATGATTGGAGGACCCGTTCAGAAACGGGTGAGAATCGTCTCTGGCGGGCCAAAAAGCACGGAGGCCACTGGGAATTCATGTCGAGATTGCAGCGCACGGACGAAGGGTGGACCAATCATGAAGAAATGGACATTGATGAATTGAGGACATTTCGTGAAGTCCTATTCAATAAATATCAGCGGCGTCGGATCCCTTGGGAGGATGTATTAAAGATCGATGCTATGATTGAAGAGGCGGAAACTTCTCCAAGTGAAACAGATTAATATGAGCATATCGACCAGGAAAGGCGACAACGGAGAAACTGATTTGATGTTTGGGCGTCGAGTGGCCAAGAATCATCCGCGGATCATTGCACTAGGAGCAGTTGATGAATTAAATACGATGCTTGGTATTGTTCTCACACATTGTAAAGATCAGTCCGAAATTAAGGAACGTACTGTTTCCGTTCAAAATGATCTCATTGTTTTGATGGGAGAACTCGGGACTGTCCCCGAAGATTTACCTCAGTATGAGGAGAAAGGATTTGATCGTTTTGGAATTGGGCGCCTAGAGAAAATTGATAAATGGATTTCAATCATTGAAAGTAAGGACATTAAGACCGAGGGGTGGGCATTACCGGGATCGAGTGGTCTTCAACTTTCCGCGAGTCTGGATCATGCCCGGGTAGTTTGCCGTCGGGCGGAACGCGAATGCACCGAACTAATCAATGAGTTGGATGCGTCGATCCTTTCTTATCTGAACAGGTTATCCGATTTGCTTTGGCTCATGGCTCGTGAGTCTGATCTAAATTCATAAAAGTTCTGAGCCCTTTGATGCGCTTTTTTAATGAAGGTCGTGAGAACGGATGGAAGAAAGCTGGCAAAGATTTATCGGAATTGGACAATCGATCCCGGTTTCAACGCGTGTGCGGGCATCTCTGTCGCTGAGTGAAAGTTACGCATGATCTGCGTTGTTTCGATGGTATTGCCTGTCTCGTCATAATCACCGGATCTTTTGTCCAGAACGCTTGTGGTGTCTAGTTTCAGGTGTTTGGCCATGAAGGGATACATTGCCTGTCTCTTGATGTACTCGTAGCCGTGCTTCTCTTTCGGGAAATGGGAATTTTCCACCTTGTCCAGTGCGTTGAAATACTTGTAGATGGATTGAGCATAGGGGTATTCGACCTTTGGGGTGTTTTTGGTCCAGTCTCCACCGACGGAGATGAGTTTTAGCGGTCGAGGTGCGGCAAGGGCGGCAATCTCGGCATTGTTGGTCTCAAGCTTGGTCGTCTTGTGGATAGGCATGCCGCTTTCGCAATGGCAACCGCCGAAAAAATGTGCGGAGACCATCACGACTGGCACGCTCACTGCCACGCGTTCGTCAATGGCAGTCAACAGGAAGGTCTGCGTACCGCCGCCCGAGCAACCTGTCACGCCGATGAGCTTCTTGTTAACCTCAGGCAGAGATTCGAGAAAATCCACCGCTCGTACACTGCTCCAGGTTTGCAGGGTCAGTGCCTGTGAATGGCCGTGATTCCAGCCAACGTGCTCCGAATCTCCAAAGCCTACCATGTCATAGGAAAAGACCACTGCACCCATACGCGCCAGAGTAGCGCAGCGATGCTGCTGGTCGGGACGCAACCTGCCCCCGCCATGCTCCTTGGTTTTTCTAGCGTGGCCGTGCGGACAGAGGATTCCGGGACGCTTACCTTCATGCCCGAGAGGGCGGTAGAGGCTACCGTAAACAAAAAATCCCGGCCGTGCCTCGAAGGCGGCACATTCTACGGTGTAACCTTTGTAGCTGCGCTTGTTCTTTATAATGGCATTGAGCGGGGTGCGCTTTGGTAAAGGGCTCAGGCCGGCGCCGGTGAGGATCTGTTGGCGCAAAGCATCCGAGCGCAGATTCCATTGCGTGAGATTATTGTGCGTGGCGGCTATGCGTGCAAGCTGTTTAATGGCATCAGCTTCGGAGTGATAGTTACCGCGGCAAAGTATCGGCTTTTCTGCGGCTGTCGCAAGGGCAATAAGAAGGAGTAAAGGCAGAAGGCTTTTCATGGCTTAAGGTTGGCAGATTGGCCGGGCCGGTGCAACTCTCTTCCCTATCTGGTTCGTAGTTGGTATCAAACCTGAGCAACGCTGTGACAATCTGCCCAAGCAATAGGTATATATTTTAAAGAGACACTGAAAGGAGATTTCTGGCCATTCTATTTTTGAATAAGCTCTTCCATGATTTCTTTATTATTGCGGATTTTTTTGGCTTCATTCTCAATCCTTTCCGCTGATAATTGTATTTCTGTAAGTTTCTTTTTCTTTGTGGAAATACTTTTGGGCGGAGAGATTTTGAATGCCCGAACAAGCTTTCCAAAGTCCTGAATCGAATCGGCGTATGGCCAGACACGCTTATCTAGTTTGAGTCGAATCCTTTTGATGTCATTAATGGCTTTTCCAAGTTCGTCAGGTGCTAGTGCGTCTCCGCTCGCCGATCCTGATC